>CAYYAU010000021.1:0-11064 GCA_964469765.1 uncultured Clostridia bacterium
CAAAAGGAGAGTTTAGTGATTGGTCAGCAGGACAGTTTAAAACTATAAAATCAGCATCTTCATTAGGAATAGAGGATTGCGATTTAGAGATTGATTGGAATAACCCATTTAATCCTTATGAAGGTAATTACACCATCATTAAGTATTATATTCCTCAAGGCGTAGATGAAGAGGTTACTTTAAGGATATACGATTTTTCAGGAAGACTAGTGAAAACCCTTGTTGATAAAGAGGTTAAACAGGATGGAACCACTTATACGGTTCGTTGGTATGGCACAGATAATAATGGAAGAAGAGTCGGAAGTGGTGTTTACTTTGCAAATATTAAGATAGGGGATTATACGAATACAAAAACGGTTACAGTTGTTAAGTAACGTTGATTACCACCGCTAACAAGCTGAAAGTCGCTGAAAACCTTATCCCGAGTTTAAGAAAGTTGCGTTCAGCGTAAATCAGCTTACTATCAGCGTAGTTCAGCTTCTACAAAAAGCGAGATTAGAGATTATTATGAAAAAGGCTATTATCATTCTTATATTTCTATTAATAACAGATGGGATATTTGCAGCAACAGGAGCTAATTTCTTAAGGGTTCCTTTAGGTCCGCGTGCTATTAGTATGGGACAGTCCTTTACGGGTGTTTCTGATGATGTTTTTGCTATTCATTACAATCCTGCTGGATTGAGTTTTATATCCTACTCACAGGTTCAATCAATGCACTCCTTATGGATAAACAACTCAGGTATTGAGTTTGTTGGATATATCCAACCACTTTCTTTAGGTGGATTTTCAACAAGTATTATATATACCCATTTACCTAAGATGGATAAGATTGAACAAGGAGAAAATAAAGGCAGTTTCACTGCATACACTTACTGGGGAAATTTTGGATTTGGTTTTCCTTTAAGTAACAGTTTAGGTTTAGGAATTAATATTAAAGGGATTCAGTCCTCTATTGATAACCAAACAGCAAACACCATTGCTTGTGATTTAGGTTTTATGGTACGCTCCTCAAATAAAAGATTTAAGTTTGGATGCGCTGCTCAGAATATTGGTATGGGGTTAAGGTTTAAAAAAGAGAATGATTCCTTACCGTTAATTTATAGAGTAGGTAGCTCTTACAGATTTGACCTACCGCGAGAATACTCAAAGATTATTTTATCTATAGATGGAGTAAGACTTCCTGAAGAAAACTATGAGGTTTCTTTTGGATTTGAGCATACCTTATTTGATATTCTATCAATAAGGGCAGGTTACAAGTATCCTTTCTGGAAAGATGGACTGGATAGCCTTTCCAGAATGAGAGCTGGTATTGGAATAAACTATAATGGGATTTTAATCAATTATGCATGGCATCCATTTGCTACATTAGGGACTATTCATCATTTTTCTTTAGGCTACTCCTTTGGAATAAAGGTAACGCCTATAGTAAAGGTCTTTCTTACAGCAAAGCCATTTATCTTTTCACCTAACAATGACAAAGTAAAAGATACCACTAGACTTTTAATCTCAGGTGAAAATCTGGATAAGACTATTGAATGGGAGTTAGATATAAAGAATAAGAATTTAGTTATTGTAAAGACATTTAAAGGAGAGATTCCTCCATCTGTTATAGGTTGGGATGGAAAGGATGATTTTAAAGATACCCTGCCAGATGGGGTGTATTCTGCTATTATTAACATAACAGAAAAAGGCAATATTAAAAGTAAAAGTTTAGAAGAACAGATTATTATTGATACCACCCCTCCCAAGTTGGGATTAAAGATAAGTTCAACCACATTTTCGCCAAATGGAGATGGTATAAATGATAAACTTGATATTGAAACCTCCATTGAAGAGAAAAACAGAGTCAAGGAGGCAAAGATTGAGATTTTTAATAGAAAGAACAATTTAGTTAAGACCTTAAAAATTCTTCCAACAGAAGAGAAAATTCAGTGGGATGGAAAAGATGACTATTATGGAGAGGTTGTGCCAAATGGTAAGTATAAAATAATACTTTCTGGTGAGGATATTTCAGGGAACAAAGCAGAGATAAGTTCAGAGGTTATGGTGTTTGTTCCGCCAAAGAAGATAAAGATTGTAGAAAAGAAGAAAGGACTTGTTATTACCCTTACATCAAAGGTGTTGTTCGGAAGTGGTAAATATACTTTACAGAAAAGTGCTTATGAATCCTTAGATGAAGTTATAAATGTATTAATTACATATCCTGATAAAAAAATCTCAATTGAAGGTCATACTGATACTGTAGGAGGTGCAGAGTATAACCAAAAACTCTCCGAAAAAAGAGCTTATTCTGTATATAAATACCTTCTTGATAAAGGCATTAATAAAGAAAGAATGTCTATAAAAGGCTGGGGTGAAACCAAACCTATTGCTCCAAATACCACCAATGCAGGAAGAGCCGCAAATCGTAGAGTTGAGGTAATTATATTGAAATAAAAATGTAGAAGATGGACACCGCTGATAACCCCGAACCAGAACAGAGTTCGGTTCAGGGCAGGACCCCGAAGCAGAACAGAGTTCGGTTCAGGGCAGGTCCCCGAACCAGAACAAAGTTCGGTTCAGGGCAGACCCCCGAACCAGAACAGAGTTCGATTCAGGGCAGGCGCGGATTAACGTTGAATAGTCTATCCGCTTCTATTCTTTAAAAAGGAGGAGACATATGGCTGAAGAAATTTTACTTAATGCGTCTTTACGAAAGATTGTTCATTCTACCTCTTCTCGAAATACAAAACAAAAGGGTCTAAACACCTTTAGAAAAGAGGGAAAAATTCCAGCTATTCTTTATGGGGCTGGTAAAAAAGGTGTTCCTTTATTTATAGACTATAAGGAGTTTATTCATCTTTATCATAAGGTAAAACATGCTGAGAATATCCTTATTTCTTTGAAGGTAGATAATACTAAAAATCCAGAACCAACCATTATTAAAGAGATTCAGATTGACCATGTAAAAAAGAGAATTTTGCATATTGATTTTCAGAGGGTTTCTTTGAAGAAGAAAATAGAAGTAAATGTACCAATTGAGGTTATAGGAGAGTCTATTGGAGTCAAGGAAGGTGGTATTCTTGACCATATTATAAGGGAAATTAAGGTTAGATGTTATCCTAACCAAATTCCAGAGAACCTCAAACTGGATGTTTCCTCATTAAATATTGGGGATGTATTATTAGTAAAACAGATAGAGGCCCCTGAGGGAGTTGAAGTATTAGATTCACCTGAGGATATAGTAATTAGTATTGTAAAGCCTACAAGAATAGAAGAGAAACCGCCTGAGGAGGCTGTTGAAGAAGAAATGGTTGAACCAGAAGTAATTAAGAAAGGTAAAAAGGAAGAAGAAGAGAAGCCAGAGGAAGAAAAAGAAGAAAAAGAACAGAAATGATAGAAATCTTCTAATAGAGGAAGATTCACAAAGAAAACCTAATGAAAAAACTTTTAATAATTGGGCTGGGTAATCCTGGAAAAAGATATCAATTAACAAGACATAATATAGGTTTTAGAGTTTTAGATAGACTTGCCTTATTATGGGAACTTAGTTGGCAGGCTTCAAGTACAAAAAGTCTTGTATGTGAGAAAAAACGTCCCTATAGAATTGTGTTAGCAAAACCACTTACCTATATGAATCTTTCGGGAGATGCTTTAGTTTTATTGCGGGTATATTATCAAATTGCAATAGAACAGATTTTGGTTGTGTGTGATGATTTTTCTTTAGAACTTGGACAGATAAGGATTAGAAAAAAGGGTTCTTCAGGGGGACATAAAGGTCTTGATTCATTGTTAAGAGTTACAGAGACAGATCAGATTGCAAGAATACGGTTAGGAATAGGACATCCTTATAAGGATGAACAGGAGTATGTGTTAGAGAAGTTTAAGAAGGAAGAAGAACCAATTGTTGAGGAAATGATAAATAAAGCCTGTCAGGCAATTGAAACAATTATTAGTTCCGGTATAGAAAATGCTATGAATAAGTTTAATATAAAGAATGCACAAATAAAGAAAATTCGTAAGTAATGTAATTTGTATTTTTTAAATAGTTAATGTAAGCGATTAGCTGGAGAAGATTATGAAAATAAAAGATGTTATGATAAAAAAGGTTATTTCTGTTAAGAGAGCAACTCCTTTACGAGATATTATGGAAATATTTAAGAACTTTCATAGTTTCCCTGTCCTGCCAGTTGTTGACAATGAAAATAGGGTTGTTGGGATTATTACTTTTGATGATATCTTAAAGGTTTTTTCTCCTCACAATATCTATCTTTCAAAAATTTTAAGGTCCGTAACATTGCTTGAAGAAGACCAAATGGATTTGTCTATTGTAGATCTTCCCTCTGAAGCGGGTATACTGTTTGTAGCTGATGATTTAATGAATCCAGAGTTTATCACTATTGATGAAGAAGAATTGATTAATAAAGCGCATTCCTTAATGAAAATGTATAAAAGAGATAGAATTATTGTAGTAGATAAAGAAAAAAAACTTGTTGGGATTGTAAGTCTTTTTGATATTATTCTTGGAATATTTAAAGAAAAAGGAATTTGTCATTAGAATTTGTAAAATTTTTATGCGTGTAATGAGATAAAAGTATTAGAGAACCTTGATGTATCGCCTTTTTAGTGGATATGTCCACCGCATTACCAGTGGAGAAAGAAAGTTTCTTATATTTAATAAATAAGCAAAAAATCTTTCAATTCTTAAGTTAATTCTGTGAAGAATCTTTAATTATGAATATACTTTTAAGTTTTGGCTTAATTTTCTTAACAGCATGGATTGGTTCAAAACTTGTTCAATATATAAAATTGCCTCAGGTTACTGCTTATATTATTTTGGGAATAGTGATAGGTCCTGAATTTTCAGACCTTATTCATGGGAATATTCTGCAGAGTGTAGATACAATTTCAAGTATAGGTTTGGGTTTAATAGCCTTTAATTTAGGTCAAAATTTTTCTTTTCAACATTTTAAAAGGATAAGAAAGACTGTTCTTTGGATATCTATATTAGAAGCAGTAGGAGCATGGATTTTTGTGACAATGGGTTCACATTTTATTGCAAAAGTTCCTTTTTCTATATCCTTTTTGTTAGGTGCTTTAGCCTCAGCCACTGCTCCTGCAGCAACTGTTATGGTAATAAGGGAGTATAGAAGTCATGGAGTTTTAACAGATACTTTACTAGGAGTAGTTGCTATTGATGACTTATGGTGTTTAATTATTCTGGCTTTTTCTATATCTTTAGTAAGGACACTAACTCAAGGAATGGAGCATACACTTTCTTTCTTACCCGTTGTTTTTAAAACATTTGTTGAAATCTGCGGAGCATTCCTTTTGGGTGGAGTTATAGCATGGATATTAAACTTTTTTTCTTGGTATATAAGGACTAAAAGGGAGCTTCTTATATATACGATAGCTCTTTTTCTTGTTGCTTTAGGGCTTGCTAAATTTTTCCATTTTTCCTTACTATTAACATGTCTTTTTATGGGAGCCTTTGTTACTAATTTAAGTAAAACAAGTTTTAGATTTTTTGATGTATTAAAAGAGATAGATGCTCCGATATATTTACTTTTTTTTGTTTTAGCAGGTGCAAATCTAGAAATAGGTTTACTTAAACATCTTGGTCTAATTGGGATAATTTATATACTTTTTAGAATTAGCGGCAAATTTATAGGGGCATATTTTGGTGGGATTTTTTCATCCGCACCTCAAAAAATAAAAAAGTATTTAGGACTTGGTTTAATACCCCAAGCAGGTGTAGCGTTAGGAGGAGCGTTAGTAGTAAAATCTGTTTTCCCTAAAATAGGTGGACTGATATTTACAACTATTGTTAGTGCAACAGTTATAAATGAATTAATAGGGCCTATCCTTACAAAAGCTGTATTGACAAAAGCGGATGAGATTTCTTAGAAAAAAAGTATAGGATAAAAATATGCCTATCTTTAGAAAATATTTTATCACAGGTTTAACTGTATTACTTCCGGTTGGCTTTACTATTTATATAGTCTGGTTAATCTTTCGTTTTTTTGGCGCCATCCTTTCTCCTTTGGTTTACAGAATTAGTTATCTTTCCAATTTTCCACCTATCTTGATAACACTATTAAGTATCATTGCCACAGGTATTATAATATGGATAATAGGAGTTGTTACCACTAATATCATTGGACGATATGTCCTTCGGATATTTGAAACACTTCTACTTAGATTGCCGTTTATAAATAAAATATATAGAACATTTCGCCAGATTGTTGAGATGGCTTTGTTTTCTAGAAAATCCTTTAATAAGGTTGTTTTCATAGAGTATCCAAGAAAAGGAATAAGAACATTGGCTTTTGTTACAAATGAGATTGAAATAGAGGGAAAAAAACAGTGTATTGTTTTTTTACCCACTACTCCAAACCCAATGTCAGGATTCTTCTTAATTCTTCCTGAGGACCAAACTCAGCCCACTAAGATGAATGTTGAAGAGGCATTAAAAGTAATTATTTCAGGAGGAATTATTTTACCGCAGGCATTTAAACATTAAAATAAAGGAGATGATATGGAGAGTTTCCAGGTCATATTTATTTATTTGGCTACAAGTATAATTGGATTTATTTTAGGGATGACTTTTGTATTCAGAAAAAGTAAGGTAGGAGTCTCCCCTTTATCAGAGGAAATATTTGATAGTATAAAAGAAAGCAGTAGATTTATATTAAGGAGTCAACTAAAAATAATTACCTTTTTTTCTTTAGGGTTTGGGGGAATAATATTTTTTGTAATTTCCAGAAAGGTTTCAATTTCATTTTTTATTGGAGTTTGTTGTGCATTCTTTATGATTTATTTATCTTCTTATCTCTCCAATAAGATAACATTATTAAGTTTTTTAAGAAATTTTCCCCTCTCTTTAGAGAATACAGATACTCTATTTAAAGATATCCATAGATTTACCATCTCTTTTACGTTAATAACATTAACCGCGAGTCTGGCTGTTTTTGGTATAACATACTTTGTTTTGTTTTACGCTTCTTCCCTTCAATTTAAAAATGTTATGGATATAATTAGTAACCTTTCCAATCCATTAAGTGCTTTTGTATTGGGATATGTGGTGGTATTATTTTTTTATGGGTTTTCAAGTGAAATTTATAATCATTCTACAAACATAACAATGAGATTATATAAAAAAATTATCCCTAGGATTTCTCCTTTTGATTTAAGAAATCCTTTGTGTATTTCTCCTGTATTAAAAGAGAATGCTCAAAATCTTCCTTTTTTAAACTTGGAGTTTCTTTCTAATTGTTTGATGTTATTGATAGCATTTATTGCTGCCTCTTTTTTACTTAGAGATATAGCGCTTATTACATTTGCTTTTCTTATATTAGCATGGCTTGTGGTTTCATTTTTGTTAAGTAAAATCTACCACAAACCTCTAAAAAATAAAAGTGAGGGATATATTCCAATAAGAGAAGTGGGTTTTGGGATAATACTTTTTCTTATTGGAAGCCTATTCTTTTCTATAATTATTTATAAGGATGTAAAGTTTTTCTTTTGTATTCTCGGTGGGTTAATTATTTCTTTCTTAACAAGCTGTGTTTTAAATATCTTTTCAAAAAGAAAATTAATATCTCAATCTATTCTTCCGATTTTTTATCAGTTTCTTTTAATAGGATTTATAATCATATTTTCATTTAAACTATGTGGAGTTGTAGGAATAATATTTTCCTCAGCAGGGGCTTGTAGTTTATATTTATTTCTGTTGCCTTTATATCTTGAAGGGAAAATCTTACAGAACTGTGAGGCGATTTCAAAGATTAATGGAGTAAAAAGAAGTAATGAGAGAAATGGCAGTATAAAATTGTTATTTTCCGGAATAGAAAATAGATTTGAAACTGTCTTAAAATTTATCAATGGAAGTGTATTTAGTAGTAGTTTTATGTTGTTATTATCACTTGTTACAGTATTCTCATTGGCTTCTTCTTTAAAATGGATAAATATATTAAGAGAAGAGGTAATGATAGGATTGCTATTAGGTGGGGCAATGCCTTTTATTTATATTTACTTTATACTAAAGGCAATAATAAATTCAACAAAAGAAATCTCAAAGGATATAGATAGACAATTTAAGGAGATTCCTGGATTAAAAGAAGGACGTTCTCGCTCAGACTACTTATTTTCTACAAAGCTTATAATAAGGTCGTTCTCAAATAAGGCTCTAATGTCAGTTTCATTTTTTATTTTAATGACATTTTTAATTGGTTTTCTATTAAGTAACGAAGCTTTAGGTTCATTTATGTTAGGCTGTTTAGTAAGTGGTTTTCCACTTTTCATATTGCTTACAAATTCAAAGATATTAATTAAAGAAGGATACAAATCTGAATTGTCTTTTTTCTTGAGCAGTTTATTTAAGTTAATAATAATTTTTTCATTGGTAATGTTTAGTATTATCGGGAAATTATTTATTTGGTTTAGAGGTTTCTTTTAAGGTTAGGAATACATAAGAAACTCTATGAAAAATTTTACAAAAAATTTACTTTTTGTTTACAACTTTGTCATTTTTATATTGTATAATTATATCCAATATGTTTGTAAATGAGAGACTTTAAAAGCTTCAATTTTAGAGGTAATAGTGATGAGAAAGAAGAAAGTTTTAGTCATTGATGATAATTTTGAGATTAGTCATTTGATTAAGATATGCTTAGAGAACGAAGGATTTGTTGTTGATTTAGCTTCAAACGGAGATATTGGTCTTAAGAAAGCAAAAGAAATTCAACCTGACCTCGTTACTTTAGATATTCTTATGCCAGGCAATAAAGATGGAATTGAGCTTTTGGATATATGGGAAAAAGAGAAAAGTTTGAGAAACATTCCGGTTCTTGTAATTTCAGTGATGGATAAGGAACTCCTCTATAGAATGGTAAGAAAGAATGTTGCCTACCTGCCAAAACCAATTAATTTAGAAAGCCTCCTTTCAAAAGTAAAACAGGTATCCAATCTTAGATAGCTTTTTATAGACAGTTCTTGTCTGAAATAAAGTCTTGTAAATGATTATTTATTCTTGACTAATGTTTTGTTTTAAATTATTATATTTTTAGGATGAGGAAAGAATATGTATTTCTTATTGTTTTGGTTTCAATAGCTACCTTTCTATTAGTCTACACTCCACATTATAATAATCCTTTCCCACTTCATATTGATGAGTGGCACCATATTACAGAGTCTATAAAAATTCAGGATGGACTGTATCACAAAGGAGTTTCTGGATTTAGAGTTGGGTTTCAGATTTTACTTTTATTCTTATCTAAGTTTGTAAACCTTGTTCTATTCTATAAATTTCTGCCTGCTATCTGGGCTGTTTTTTCCAATCTTGTTTTGTTTTGGGCGGTTTATAGAAAAACTGAAAAAAGATTTTTTATTGCTTTATTTTCAATGGTTTTTTTTGCTTCTATTAAATCAAATGTAAACATCACAGGACTATGGTTTTTTACCCCTCTTTCTTTTTCAATTCTTTTTATCTACTTATATATTTATTTTCTCACCGATGGTATTGAGAAACAAAATAAAAAGTTTATTTTCTACTCATTTGTAATAATGGTTGTGCTTACATTTGTACATTCAATATCTGTTTTATTTTCAATTCCATTTTTACTAATTTATTCTTTATTTAATTTTAAATATATAAAAAAAGAATGGAAGTTTTTTTCAATATTTTTTTTAATCCCTTTAGTAGGTGCAATCTTTTACAAATTTATGAGTAATGTTTCTGGACAATCCTTAATAACTCATTTGATAAAAGCCTTACAGTTTAAACGTGGATGGGGAGTATTGGAATTAAATAATTCATTCTTTGAACTTTATAGTCTTACAGGATACATATTGGCAATTATAGGATTTCTTATTATTTTAAGAGATAAAAGTAGGATTAAAAAATATTTAGTTTATCTGTTATGGCCAGTTACAATGCTTATTTTCATATTCTTTTATAGAAAAACAGGTGTTTCTTATTTATCTCCTTATCAAAGGAATTTGTATTACTTTGTTATAAGCCTACCGCCCTTAAGTGCAATGGGCTTAGAGTATGTAATTAGAGTTGTGGATACATCAATAAATAAATATAAAACAAGCCAGATCTCTAAGAGCATAGGTATTTTTGTCCTATTGGGTTTAATGGTGTTTTTTACTTTCAAGGATTATACAAAGATACCAAAACAAATTGCTGTTTATAAAGTAATTGATAATGATGAATATAAAGCACTTTTATTTCTTTCAAGATTTCCAGAAAGAGCAAGGGTAATGGCACCACTAAGGATATCAACAGCACTTTATTCCATCTCTCATCACTTGCCAGTTGGTACGTACTTCTTTTATGGAAATAGAGAGGATGTAGATAGATTCTTTCTCTCAAGAGATTGTAAGACAAAAAAAATGCTAATAAGAAAGTATAATGTTAAGTTTGTTTTCTCAAAAATCCCAATAAACTGTGGATGGAAGTTAATATATGATAAAAACCTCTATATTTACAAGGTTAAATAAAAGTTTATTTAGAAAAGAATACGAGATTCTTGAGATTTTAGGTATCTTTATGCTTTCACGATTTTTAATTATATGGATAGCTTATTTGTCAAATTTAATAATTATTAAAGATAGGTGGTATTCAAAAGCAGGCTCTATTTTAGACTTCTTTTTTAGATGGGATTCTGGATGGTATATGAGTATTGTAAAAAATGGGTACTCCTATATCCCAGGAAAACAGTCAAGTGTGGCTTTTTTCCCTTTCTACCCGATGCTTGTAAAGATATGTTCATTTGTATTTGGTAATCCAAAACTTACAGGATTTATTATTTCTAATATTGCATTATTTATTGGGTGCATTTATTTATATAAGTTGATAATGCTTGATTATAAAGATACAAGGGTTGCTTTAAAAACAGTCTTTTTTATGTTAATCTTTCCTGTAAGTTTTTATTTTTCAATCTTTTATACAGAGGGTCTTTTTCTCTGTTTATCAATTACTGCATTTTATTATGCACGAAAAAGACAGTGGTTGATAGCTTCTATATTTGGTTTTTTTCTTTCACTTACAAGAGTTGTGGGAGTTTTCATATTTATTCC
>CAYYAU010000022.1:0-10870 GCA_964469765.1 uncultured Clostridia bacterium
GTGTTGTGTTTAGATCTGTAATGACAAGTTCTTTTGTAGATGCTTTAGCAAGATTATATGGATTTGAAGTTAAAGAAATGCCTGTGGGATTTAAATACATTGGAGAGGCTTTTATTAAATATAATTTTCTTTTAGGTGGAGAGGAAAGCGGGGGAATAACTATAAAAAATCATATTCCAGAGAAAGATGGTATTGTTGCTTGTCTTTTGGTTGCAGAACTTATTGCAAAAGAGAAGATGCCTCTAAAGAAAATTTTAAGAAAATTATTTAAAAAAACGGGTATGTTTATCTCACAAAGAGTAAATTTCAGTTTCTCTTTTAGACAGATAGAAATGATAAAACGAAAACTTAAAAAGAACCCTAAGAAGATATTGCCAACAATTAAAATCAAAGAAGTAAATAGATTAGATGGATATAAATTTATTTTAGAGGATGGTTCGTGGTTTGGATTTAGGGTGTCTGGAACTGAACCTATTGTAAGGTTGTATCTGGAAACTAATTCAAGAAAGAAGCTTTATATATTGAAGAAAGAAGCAGAAAGATTTATATCTCCTTATGTATAAGAAATTTATAAAAATATTAATTATAACACTAATTGTGAAATTAGTGGTGAGCTATTTTCTTCCTTTAGGTGAAGATGAGGCATATTATTGGGTTTGGTCAAGACATCTTTCTTTAAGTTATTTTGATCATCCGCCGATGATTGCGTATATAATTTTTATTTTTACGAAAATTTTTGGAAATACATATTTTGCTTTGCATCTTCCAGCGGTATTATTTGGAACAGGTTTTCTGCTTATTCTATATAAGTTTTTAAATGAATTTTTATCTGAAGAGGCATTATTTTGGTCAGCAATTACTATTCTTTTCATACCTATATTCTTCATTGGCAGTGTGATGATATTACCTGATTCTATTTTGTGTTTCTTCTGGATGTTGACTCTATTTTTTTGTTTTAAAGCTATTCAGAAGAATAAAACCATTTACTGGTTTTTGGGAGGATTGAGTTTTGGCTTTTCTTGTTTGAGTAAATATAATGGATTTTTACTTGGAATTTTAATTTTATCTTTTCTAATCTTTACTCCTGAAAAGAGGCATTATCTTAAATCATTTTATCCTTATTTAGCCTTTTTTATTGGTTTATTCATTTTTTCTCCTGTGATTATATGGAATGCTAAGAATAATTGGGCTTCATTTATTTTTCAGTTTTTTTCAAGACATAATAAGACTTTTTCTATAAGTAGATTCTTTCAATTCATTGGCTCACAGATGGTTTATCTTTCCCCCCTGGTTTTTGTAGCGTCTTTTAAAGGTTGGGGTAATCTTTTAAAACAAAAGCATTGGCATTTTCGGTTTCTTGTATGGGTATCGCTTCCTATATTTTTAATTTTTGCAATAAATAGTTTTTTTTCATCCTTTAAACCTCACTGGCCAATGTTGGGATATATTGGTGGTATAATTGGATTTTGTATTAATAGCATTAATAAAGATAATAAAGATAGTATTAAAAAGATAATAAAGTATTTCAAAATCAGTTTGACAATATCTTTGGTTTTAATTATAATTAGTGTCTTACATACTTTTTATCCCATTTTACCAATTCCTCCTAAAAAGGACATTACAAATGACCTTTATGGATGGAAAAAAGTGGCTAATGAAATTGAAAGAATAGATGTTAATGAGAAATTTTTTATTACACATAGATATCAACACGGCGCACCGTTAAGCTTTGCTTTGAAAAAGGAAGTGTATGTTTTGTGGAAGAAAAGAGTTACTCATTATTCATTTTTTCAGGATGAAAAGGCTCTATTAGGCAGAAATTTTATTTATGTTACAAACGATAGGTATTTTAAAGACCCCAAAAAAATTTATAAAGCGGATAGGATTTTCTTATTAAAAACCATCCCAATTTTTAGAGCAGGGAAGAAAGTGAGAACATTTTTTATTTATGAAGGTAGAAACTATAAAGGAATAAGATGAAAAAGAAAATTATTATAAGTATAATTTTTTTAGTGTGTGGTATTCTTTTACATATCTTTCTAAATATAGATAAAAAATTATTTTTATATATTAATTCACTCCATTGTAAGGCGTTAGATACTATTCTGTTACCATTAACATATTGGGGGGATGGAGTAAGTTTGGTATTATTCTCTTTGATTTTAGGATATCTTAGTGGATGGCAGAAGTTTCTTAGAGCTATATTTATTTTGATTTTAGTTGGTGTTTTTGTCCATATAATAAAGAGTTTTTTTCCATCTGTTCGACCTGTCTCTGTCTTATCATCAGTTCATATTTTAGGAAGAGCATTAAAGGCTGGCTCATTTCCTTCTGGACATACCGCAAGTAGTGTAGCCTTAGGCAATTTAGTGTCGAAGGAATGTAGCAAATTGAAAGTCTTTGTATGGTTTATTGTTATACTAATTGCTTATTCAAGAATATATTGTGGAGTACATTTTGTAGGTGATGTGGTTTTTGGTTTTGGGTTAGGGCTTTTTGTAAGCAGTCTATTTTTAGGAAGAAAAACCTCAAACAAAGGCTAATCTACAGTTTGTGTGGTGAAAAAAACCAATCCTGACCCAGTAAGGTATAGGGTTATGGTGAATTCAACGTTTTATGGTTTACCACAGAAACCAAAGAGCATAATACAAAGAATAAAAACCAGGAAATCAGATAACAGAAGTTAAAACTTAAGCTCTATAACTAATTACACAGATGTGGGATTACAGGGGGGTAGATATGGGTAAAATCAAGAATGTTCATGCAAGAGAGATTTTAGATTCAAGAGGCAATCCTACAATTGAGGTTGAGGTTTATCTTGAGTCAGGATTGAGTGCACGCGCGGCTGTTCCATCAGGAGCTTCTACTGGGAAATATGAGTCATTAGAGTTAAGAGATAGAGACAAAAAAAGGTATTTTGGTAAAGGTGTGTTGAATGCTATTGATAATGTTAATAAGATAATTGCTCCTAAAATTAAAGGTTTAAATTGTGTAAATCAGACTTTAATTGATAAAGTGATGATTGAGTTAGATGGGACAGAAAATAAATCTAAGTTAGGAGCGAATAGTATATTAGGAGTTTCGCTTGCAGTGTGTCGTGCAGCAAGTGAATATTTAGGAGTTCCTTTGTATCAACATATAGGAGGATGTAATGCAAAAGTTTTACCTGTTCCATGCTTAAATGTTCTAAACGGCGGCAAACATGCTGATAACAATGTAGACTTACAGGAGTTTATGATAGTACCTGCAGGGGCCTCTTCATTTCATCAGGCTTTAAGATTTGCAAGTGAAACTTATCATAGTTTAGGAGGTATTCTGAAAGAGAGTGGTTTATCTACATCAGTTGGAGATGAGGGAGGGTTTGCCCCTATGTTGAAGTCCAATGAAGAGGCAATTCAGTTTATTATAAAGGCAATTGAAAAAGCTAAATATCTACCTGGAGAAGATATCTATATTGGTATAGATGCTGCTGCCTCTTCATTCTTTAAAGAAGGAGCCTATATTCTGGAAGGAGAAAATAAAAAATTTAACTCCGAGGAAATGATTAATTATTATGAGAAGTTAGTTCATAAATATCCAATAGTTTTTATAGAAGATGGTTTATCTGAAGACGATTGGGAAGGATGGAGAGTTTTAACTGACAGGCTTTCAGATAAGATACAAATTATTGGAGATGACCTTTTTGTTACGAATCCTAAAAGATTACAAAGAGGAATAGAACTAAAAATTGCAAATTCAATTTTAATTAAGCTTAACCAAATAGGAACAGTCACAGAGACATTGGATACTGTGGAAATAGCTAAAAGAGCAGGGTATTCTTATATGTTTTCTCATAGGTCAGGAGAGACCGAGGATAGTTTTTTAGCCGATGTTACTGTTGCCACAAATGCTACTCAGATTAAAACTGGTGCAACTGCTCGTTCGGAAAGACTATCAAAATACAATCAGCTCCTCAGAATTGAGGAACTTCTAGGTAGTAATGGAATTTATACGGGGAAGGCAGCTTTTAAAAATATAAAGTAGAATGGGAAAGAAAAAGAAAAGAAATAGAATTGTAACAAGAACTATTATCATTTTTTTCTTATTATTTTCTATGGTTTTTCTTTTTGTGAATGTAAAATTTAGGTCAATTCTTGTATTAAAAAGAAAATTGAGAGATTTGACAGACAAAATCATTTTGCTTAAAGAAGAAAATCAAAGATTGAAAGAAAAAATTTCTAAAGCAAAAAGGAATATAGATGAATATATTGAAATGCTTGCAAGAAGAGAATTAGGGCTTATTAAATTGAATGAGATGAAGTTTAAGTTTATTCATTTAACTAAAGATACTTATAGGAAGAAATAATTATTAAAAAAACTAAAAATTTACTTGACACCGGGATTTTTTTGGATATTATATAGTAATAAATATAAAAAGAAGGTGTTTGCCTCACCTTTCAGAGTAAGTAAAATAAAGGTTAGAGGTTAATGATTAAATCAAAACAATAATGTATCTGAAAGGTTGTTACTCATAAATAGGGTTAGAACAACAAGGGGCCCACCTATAGGTAGAGTTTCTTAGTTTTAAGCAAGCAATAGCGAAGTGAAAAACTGTAGAAACTCTAAATCTGCCAAAGTTGCAATGGCGGATAGATTAGGTGGGTAATTTATTATAGAGGGGGTGATTTTTATACTTAAGAAAAAATTTAAGTATAGAATTAATAGGCAAATAAGAACTAATTCTGTTAGATTAATTGATGAGAATGGAACACAAATAGGAATTGTTCCTCTTGAAAAGGCATTAGAGGAAGCTGAGAAAAAAGGATTGGATTTAGTAGAGATTGCTCCTCACTCAAATCCTCCAGTTTGTAAGATTATGGAGTATAGTAAATTCCTTTATCTCCACGAAAAAAGAGAAAAAGAAAGTAGAAAACATCAACGGCTTGTGCATCTAAAGGAAATTAGAATTAAGCCTAGAATTGATAAACATGATTTAGAGATAAAACTAAAAAAGATTGATGAGTTCATTGAGGAAGGTCATAAAGTAAAGGTTAGTCTTATGTTTAAAGGGAGAGAAAAGGAACATAAAGAATTGGGCCGTAGTATAATAGATACTATAAAACAGCGAGTTGTAGATAAGGTTCATATTGAACAAGAAAAAGAAGAAAGTTCCCGGATAATATTAAGTTTTTCTCCGCTTCCCCATAAGTAAATCTGTTAGAAGTTTAAAAGGAGTTTTTTGCCAGAAGGAAAAGATAGTATTATCTTATTTCTTTTGTAATAGGCATTTTAACAATGTAAACTTATATTTAGATAAAATCAAAAATAGAGAATATTTTTTAAAGAGGTGAAGTTGTGCCAAAGTTAAAAACACATAGTGGAGCAAAAAAGAGATTTAAATTTACTTCTAAAGGAAAGATTAAAAGAAAAAAGGCTTATGCAAGCCATATTCTTGCTAAAAAATCGCAAGAAAGAATTAGACGGTTTAGAAAACAAGGGCTTGTTTTAGGGAAAGAAGAAAGTTTAATAAAGAAGCTGTTACCTTATGGAAGATAAATTTAACTTTAATTTTTCATTTTTTTAATACAGTTTTCTGGAGGAGTTATGCCAAGGGTAAAAGGTGCAATTATAACCAAAAAGAGAAAACGAAAAATATTTAAGATGACAAAAGGATATTGGGGAGGCAAGAAGAATCTTTATAGGCATGCTAAGGAACAATTAGAAAAAAGCCTTCAATACGCGTATAGAGATAGAAAGGTAAAAAAAAGGATGTTCCGTTCCTTATGGATAAGTAGAATAAATGCAGCGGCGCGATTAAATGGTCTTACATACAGCAGATTTATAGCAGGCCTTAAGAAAGCAAAGGTTGGAATAAATAGAAAACTATTAGCAGATTTGGCAGTAAACGATAGTTCTGCTTTTTCTTATTTGGCAGATTTAGCAAAGGCTTCATATAATGAATGACTCTACAATAATTAAAAAGAAAATTTCTCCTCAGAGAATTTTGGTAATTGGTTTTATTGTGGTAATTTTGATAGGGACATTTTTATTGCTTCTTCCAGCAATGACGGCTGAACAAAACTCTATTTCGTTTATAGATGCTTTTTTTACTGCAACCTCTTCAGTTTGTGTAACAGGGTTGGTGGTTAAAGATACAGGTTCATTTTTTTCTTTCTGGGGTAAACTTGTTATTCTTTCCCTGATACAGATAGGTGCTGTTGGATATATGACAATAGCCAGCTTTTTATTTTTATTAATTGGAAAAAAGATTTCTATGAGGGATAGATTGGCTATACAACAGAGCTTAGCTCAAAAGGATATCGGCAGTATTTTCCAGTTTTCTAAATATGTGATAATTACAACCTTTTTTATTGAATGCATAGGTGCTATTATTCTTACTTTTGCTTTTTTAAGAAGGTTTAGTTTTAAAGAATCAATATTTCTTGGGATATTTCATTCTATTTCTGCATTTTGTAACGCTGGGTTTAGTCTTTTCTCAACAAGTTTAGAGGGATTTAAAGAACAGCCACTCATAGTTTTAACAATGGCTTCTCTTTTTATCTTAGGGGGGGTGGGATTTATAGCAATAAGTAATATTTATTATTCACTAATAAAAAAAACCAAGAGGATTACAATCCATACAAAAATGGTGGTATTAGTAACAACAATTTTAATAATTATAGGATTTCTGTTTTTCTTTGTTTTTGAATTCAAAAATCCAAACACAATAGGTAATCTTCCTTTGGGACAGAAAATACTTATTTCATTTTTTCAAGCAGTTACCCCTAGAACTGCAGGATTTAATGTGATTAGTGTTAATGGAATGTTAAATGTGACATTATTTTTTACTCTTTTTTTAATGTTTATAGGGGCTTCTCCTGGCGGTACAGGTGGAGGAATAAAAACAACTACATTCGGAGTTGCAATAAGTACAATCTTTGCAGTCATTAGAGGGAAGAAAGATGTAACCTTTTCTTTTCACAGGATTGCTGAAGATATTATAAAAAAGTCACATGTAGTTATTATTTTAGGTGCGGCTATTATTGGGATTATGACGGGTCTTCTCCTTTTCTTTGAAAAAATTAGTGTGATTAAGATATTATTTGAGGTTGTTTCCGCCTTTGGAACTGTGGGGCTTTCCACTGGTATTACTTCGACTCTTTTGCCTATTAGTAAGCTATTTTTGATTCTTACAATGTTTATAGGAAGGCTTGGACCATTAACAGTGGGTATAGCAGTGTTAAAAGAGATGGAGATTAGAAGATTTCGTTATCCTGAGCAAAGAATTATGGTAGGATAATATAAAATGAAAACCAAAAATAGAGAGATTTATCAAGTTATATTAAGATTTTAGGTGTGTAATTTTTAGTTTTAAGGAGAATGGTATGCCTGAATTTGTAGTAATTGGATTAGGTACCTTTGGTTTTTCTGTTGCAAAACGTCTTGCTGAGAAAGGGTATGAGGTTTTAGCTATTGATGAAGACGAGGAAAAAGTACAAATGGTTTCTTCTTTGGTATCGCAAGCTGTACAGGCAGATGCAACTGATGAGCAGGCTTTGTCTTCATTAGGTGTACAGGATATGGATACAGCGGTTGTTAGTATTGGTCAAAATATGGAGGCAAGTATTCTAATCACATTAATTTTGAAAGAACTGGGGGTTAAAAAAATAATAGCAAAAGCATTAAACCAATTACACGGAACAGTGTTAAGAAAGATTGGAGCAGATAAAGTTGTATTTCCTGAAAGGGATATGGGGGTGAAGCTTGCTGATACGCTTATTACCCCTAACTTCTTTGAGAGTATTGAACTTTCGGCTCAATATGAAATAGTTGAGATATCAGCTCCAAAGATTTTTATTGGAAAAACTTTAAAAGCACTTGATTTAAGAGCAGAATATGGTGTAGATGTAATTGCTATTAAGAAAAAGGTACCATTTTTGACAGATACAGGAGAGTCCGATTTTAAAGAGGAAATTAAAATTGCTCCTAATGCTGATTATGAAATTGTTGAAGGGGACATTCTTATTGTTTTAGGAGCTACCAATAAGATAGAGAGGTTGAAAAAACTACAATGATGGGTAAAAAGAAAAAGATTAAAAACATTAATGAATTGGAAAAACACATCAGTGAGATTGTTGACAAGAAGGAAAAACTTGAGAAGTTAATTGAGCTTGGGAAATTTTATTTTTTGAATGAAAAGTATAATGATGCTATTACTAAATTTGACCAAGCCCTAAAGCTGAATGATAAGAATCCAGAGATTTACTATAATCTTGGAGTTATTTATGAAAGTAAGAATGATATTGAAAAGGCAAAAAAGATGTATCAGAAAGCATTAGAATTAAATCCTCATTATGTATTAGCAAGGCAACATCTTGAAAAGCTTATAGGGGTATAAATATGGAAGAGTTAATAAGAGATATTCAGTATCAATTTAGAAAGGAGGTTGTAAATGTTAAAGAAAAAGGTTTATTAGAAAAAATTATAATTAAGTATTTAGGGAAAAACGGATTAATAAATCAACTATTTAAAAAAGTTACCGCATCATCGGTTGATAAAAAGCCATATTATGGAAGATTAGCTAATGAACTTAAACACGAGATAATTACCCAAATTGAAAAGAAAAAAGATGAGATTTTATCTCATATTGAAAAAGGGAGTTTTATAGATTTAACACTTCCGGGAAGGAAATTTCCCATTGGAAAAGCTCACCCTGTATCTATAGTTTTAGACGAGATTGAAGAGATTTTTGCTCAAATGGGGTTTACAGTTTATTATGGTCCTGAAGTGGAAACTGAATATTATAATTTTGAAGCTTTAAATATGCAAAAGCATCACCCCGCTAGGGATATGTGGAGTACATTTTATCTCCCAGAAGGTAAACTGCTTCGTACTCATACCTCTCCTGTTCAGATTAGAATGATGGAGAAAGAGAAACCACCTATTGCAATGATTGCACCGGGCAAATGTTTTCGCAGGGATAATCTTGATGCTTCACATTCATCTGTATTTCATCAGGTTGAGGGACTTTTGGTGGATGAAAGAGTTAAATTCTCTCATTTAAAGGGTGTACTTACTACATTTGCAAAAAATATGTTTAATAAAGAGGTTGTTCTTAGATTTCGTCCAAGTTATTTTCCATTTACAGAACCAAGTGTTGAAGTAGATATAAGATGTGCAATCTGTTCAGGTAAAGGATGCTCTGTATGTGGAGGAAACGGATGGTTAGAGATTTTAGGTGCGGGGATGGTAAATCCTGCAGTGTTTGAAAAGGTTGGATATGACCCAAATATCTATACTGGTTTTGCCTTTGGAATGGGTGTTGAACGGATAGCTATGTTGAGAGCAGGTATTGATGATATAAGACTATTCTTTGAAAATGATATAAGATTTTTAGAACAATTTTGAAATTTCATATTTTTTTGTTGAATGCAAAATCGCCCTCTTTATGATGTACACTTTTTCCGCCAAACGACCGGCGGATCAACCTCCTGCCTTTGGCGAGGCTCGCCTTCGGCGGATGGCTGAAACTTTACACTTTTAATTTAAATATGTGCCTGTAGCTCAATGGATAGAGCAGCGGATTTCGGATCCGCGTGTTGGGGGTTCAAATCCTCTCAGGCACGTTGTGTAGAATAGTTCCTTAATAAAGAATAGAGAAATCAGAACGCAAGGCAAATTCATAAATCTTTCTTAATGGTGTAGTCTACCTGGGGGATTTATTATACCGCTTGCGCTCATAGCTCAACAGGTAGAGCAGCTGCCTCTTAAGCAGAAGGTTGCAGGTTCGATTCCTGCTGGGCGCATACTAATAGAAAAGACAATTTTCTGCTGGGATGGCGGAATTGGTAGACGCGTTAGGCTTAGGACCTAATGGGAGTAATCCTTTGGGAGTTCAAATCTCCCTCCCAGCAGGTGTGAGGTAAAAATGAAAACAACTATAATTAAAAAAGAACAATGTCTCCAGGAAATTGGTGTTGAAATACCATATAGTAGTTTTGAAGAAAAAATGGAGTTAAATTTTAAAGAATACCAAAAGCAAACCCTAATACCTGGATTTAGAAAGGGTTCTGCTCCGATCAATCTGGTAAAACAGAGGTTTTCAGAGAAATGTTATAGTCAGACTATTGACGAGTTACTTCAAGGGGTTATAGATATAATTCTTAAGGAAAAGAGTTTGGTGCCTGTTGTGCCGGTTACTATAAATAATCTTAAAATAGAGAAACCAAATATTTCTTTCGTAATGAAGGTAGAGTTTCTTCCTAAAATAAAGGTGGAAAATTATAAAAAGATACGATTAACCAAACCTATTAAAAGGGTAACTAAACAGAACATTGAAGAAAACTGTAGGATGATTCAAGAAGAAAGAGCTTCTTTAGAGATTTCTTCTAGCGAGATAGTTACAAAAGACCATTATGTTATTGTAGATTATGAAGCAAAGATTGGTAATAGAGTTTTAGAGGCTGAAAGAGCCAAGAACCAACTAATCAAGGTTGATCAACAGAGTTATCTTCCAGGTTTTACTGAGCAGTTAATAGGAATGAAAAAAGGTCAGACAAAAGAGATAAAGATTACTTTCCCACAGAATTATTTTAATAAAGAACTCCAATTAAAAGAGGCTATATTTACAGTAACATTAAATGAAATAAAAGAAAGATGTTTACCACCCCTTGATGATGATTTTGCGAAAAATTTAAACTTTAAAAGTTTAACTCACTTAAAACAGGAGATAGAAAAAAACTTAAAATTACAAAGTGAAAAAGTATCTGAAGAATCACTAAGAAAACAAATTGATGATAGACTTATTGAACGTAATAGATTTTCTTTACCAGAGGGTCTTGTTGAGCTGCAGACTCAGCAGATAATAAAAGATCTCCAAGAATATTATAAA
>CAYYAU010000023.1:0-10416 GCA_964469765.1 uncultured Clostridia bacterium
CCTAAATCAACAAGTGCATCTGAAAGAAGCGTCTTTCTTTTAGCATAAATACCCCTTAATTTATCTAATTCTACTTCAGGATAGTCCAAAGCAGCTAATGCAGCTTTCTGAATAGCCCTAAACACACCAGAATCTATATTTTCCTTTACCATAGCCAAACCTCTAATAATATCTCGGTTTCCACAGACCCAACCTATTCTCCAACCTGTCATATTATATGTTTTTGAAAAGGAATGAAACTCCACTCCCACATCTTTTGCTCCGTTTATCTGTAAGAAACTCAATGGTTTTTCTTTTTCATATATCTCAGAATAGGCATTATCATGGATTATAATGACATTATATTTCTTTGCGAACTCCACAACTCTATTAAAAAAGTCATAGGTAGCAGTTGCTCCTGTTGGATTATTAGGATAGTTAATAAATAGTATCTTAGCCTTCTTTTTAACCTCCTCAGGTATTGAATCCAAATCCGGTAAATAACCATTTTCATCCTTCAAGGGAACGAAATAATTTCTGCCTTCCGAAAGTACTGTGCTTGCTTTATATACAGGATAACTGGGCTGGGGACATAAAGTTATATCTCCTGAATTCAAAAAAACAAATGGTATATGTGCAAGCCCTTCCTTGGAACCTATAAGAATATGTATCTCTTTTTCTGCATCCAGTTTAACACCAAACCTTTTTTTGAACCATTGAGTTATCCTCTCTCTTAAAATACTATCGCCAGGACCAAAAGGGTATCTTGAATAACCAGGGACATCTAAAGCATCCTTCATAGCTTTAATAACAGGGGCAGGTGTTGGCAAATCAGGGTCACCCACGCTAAAATCAATAATGTTAATTTTTCTTTTTAGAAGTTCTTTCTTTTTTCTATCAATCTCAGCAAAAAGATATTCCGGAAGAGATAGAACCTTCTTTGAATATTGTATTTTCATTTTTTGACCTTTTTTAAAACATTATTTCCCAGATAAAATAAAAAAAATAAGAATAGAAAAGCACCAACATTAACATCCAAACCAGAAAACTCACCTCTTACTGACCAGTTCAAATATCCAAAATCTCTAAGAGTTTTTTCTGTAAATAATAGTTGAGTTATATATATCAACTTTGTAAATAAGCCCTTTTTATATACAAGCATTGCCCAAAGTGTCCAATAAAACACTGTGAAAAAAAATAAAAGAGATAAAATTAACACCACAATATTTATTACATTAAACTGAACCCCTTCTTCTTTAGTTAGTATATTATGGAGGTGGCGAAATAGATTTATTATTCTATCAATGATTCTTTTCATTGTTCTAATCTCACATAATTTCTTAAAGAACCAATCTTATCAATCTTCACCTCAACAATATCACCTGGTTTCATAGGGCCAACTCCAGAAGGAGTACCCGTTGCAATAACATCACCTGGGTAAAGAGTCATTACTTTAGAAACAAAACTTACAATCTCTTCTATGCTGAAGATTAAATTATCTGTTTTTGATGATTGTTTCTTCACATCATTCAAATAGAGCTCAATTTTCAAATTATCTATATTGATATCTGTGACAACAACAGGACCTAAAGGAGCAAATGTATCAAATGATTTAGCCCTTGTCCACTGCCCGTCCTTTTCCTGTATATCCCTGGCTGTAACATCGTTAAAACATGTATAGCCAAAGAGATATTTATGAATATCCTTTTGAGGGATATTTTTTCCTTTCTTTTTTATAATTACAGCAAGCTCTGCCTCATAATCAAGCCTTTTCACATAAGAAGGACAGACAATATCCTCTTCAGGATTGAGGATACTACTTGGCGGTTTAAGAAAAATTATGGGTTCCTTTGGTATGGGCATCTTAAGTTCTTTACCATGATTAATATAGTTCAGCCCAACACAGATTATCTTTGATGGTATAACAGGAGTTAAGATTTTAATATCAAAGAAGTCATATACAGTATCTGTTTTATTTAAATTCTCTAAAAAATTTCCTTCTAATTCATATACTTTATCTTTTTCAACAACGCCATAAGAAATCCTATTATTATACAAAAATCTTACAAAAACCATAAATTTGATTCCTCCTCTCTGTTCAATAAAAATTATTAGTTAATATTTCAATAAGCTTAAAACATCATATTCCTTTAGTTTATTCCTGCCTTTTAGAAAAGTAAGTTCAACAATAAAACCAATTCCAACTATATAGGCTTTCATCTGTTGAATAAGTCTCACAACCGCCTGACAAGTTCCTCCTGTAGCAAGGAGGTCGTCAATAATCAAAACATTCTCATTAGGTTTTAGTGCATCGATATGCATCTCTAAACTATCATGACCATATTCAAGTTCATACTCAGCGTGAATTGTTCTATAAGGAAGTTTCCCTTTTTTCCTTACTGGTACAAAACCCACATTTAACTTACAAGCCAAAGCACCTCCTATAATAAACCCTCGCGATTCAATAGCAACAATTTTATCAATATGTTTATCTTTATAATAATTAGATAACAGTTCAACAGTATACTGAAACGTCTCTTTATCATTCAGTAAAGGGGTTATATCCTTAAATATTATCCCTTTCTTAGGGAAATCAGGGATATCCCGAATATAATTTTCTAACTTTATTTTTTTCATTCTGTGATCTCCTTTCTATGAGGAAGAATGAATTTTTTTGGAAACATTTATGGATTTTAGGAAAAAGATAAAAACTGTCATCTTTGCTTCTTAAAAAAATCAATGTCTGAGCCTGAATGAAATGAAGGCGAGTTTTGATTTTTCTGATAACGCTAAAGTTTTTAGATTTTTCCGTTAAAAAATCCATACAGTTTGAGAAAAAATTTATTCTTCCTCTTCCTCCTGTTTTTCAAACAACTTTCTCCCTGCAAAATCAAGCTGCATAAAAAACTGTTTTAACCTATTTATAGCCTTCTGTTCAATCTGTCTTATTCTTTCCCGAGAAAGGGCCATTATTTCGCCAATCTCTCTCAGATTATATCTTCTATTACCTTCTAATCCGAATCTCAACTTAACCACTTTCAATTGAATAGGAGTTAACTTGCTTAAGACTTTCTCCAGTTCCTCATGCATCTTAAGTAATTCCACTGCTCTATCGGGAGATTCTTCTTTATCTTCCTTTATAAGATCTCTAAAAAATAACTCGTAATCCTCATCAATAGGTGTATCTAATGAACTTATACTTTGAAATACCTGAAGGTCATTTAAAAACTGTTGGGTCTTTTTTAAAGATAACTTTAGTTTCTTTGCTAACTCTCTTGTTGTAGGTTGCCTATTTAGTTTCTTTTCTAACTCCTCAGAAATATGTATCAACTTTCTCAGTGTCTCATAGGCATATAAAGGAATATGAATTGTTCTAGTTTGGTTTAAGATTGCTCGTTGAATATACTGTCTTATCCACCAGTAAGCATATGTAGAAAAGTTTGTTTTCTTTCTTGGATTATATTTCTCCACAGCCTTTATAAGACCTAAGTTTCCTTCCTCAATCAAATCAAGAAAATCTAATCCATACCCTGCATAGTGCTTGGCAATATTAATAACTAAACGAAGATTTCCTTCTATAATCCTCTTTTTTGCATTTATATCACCTTTTTTATATTTATAGTAAAGTTTCTTTATTTCATTTTCTTTAATTTGTGGAAGAGAGCTAATCTCTTTAAGATAAAGCCTTACAGAATCTAAATCTGCACTCATTTATGTCTCTCTTTTTTATTTTCTATAAATTTTTAAACACCGGTAGCAAATTGAAAGATTGTTGTAAACTCTTCACAAATAAACTATTTTCCTCTTTTAACCCTGACTTTATGGATGAAACCTTTACTAACGGGGTAAATAAAACAAAGGGTTAATTGGTTTATTTTTATGTCTAATCTCAAAATAAAGAATAGGAGAATCTACCAGTCCTGTCTTTCCTGTTTTTGCAATCACATCACCTTGTTTTACAATATCATTCTTCTTTACAATGTTCTGTTTATTATGCGCATAAATTGAGGAATAATTATTCTTATGCTTTATTATGAGCATATTTCCGTATCCTCTAATTTTTGAACCATTAAATATCACCTTCCCTGAAGCAGAGGCTCTTACTAAATCACCTTCTTTACAAGCAATCTCTATTCCTAAAAGTCTTCTTTTCTTATGCTTACCAAAATAGCCAACCACTTTTCCTTTTACAGGCCAGATAAAACTTATAGACTCAATGGAGGTTACATTATACTTTTTTTCGGTTTTGATTTCTAATTTTCTTTTTCTCCCTGGAATAAAAATATATCTTCCAACCCTAATTCTATCTCTATTAGAAATATGGTTATATTCTATAATTTTCTCTATATTAACTTCATATGCCTTTGCTATATAAGAAAGTGTTTCTCCTTTTTTAACCTTATGATAAACTCCTACAGAATAAAATGCACATCCGTTTAATATAATAATAGCCATCAAAAGAAAGCATCTCAATCTCATTATCAACTTTAATAAATAAACTTAAAACATCTTTTAATATCTAATAGTAAAATCTGCAAAATCTTCTGTTTGATAATTCCAGTCTATTTCAATATCTGCAATATAAGCTAATGACGGTCCTTGCCTTAACCTCGCTATAAATCTTTTAATATCTTCTTCTTTACCATGAGCAACAACCTCTACATTTCCATTAAAAAGGTTACGCACATATCCTTTTATACCTAATTCATAAGCAATTTCTTCAACAAAAAACCTATACCCAACTCCTTGAACCCTTCCTTTTACAATTGCTTTTATTGTCATAATACCAATTCTTATCGGGATGGGCGGATTTGAACCGCCGACCTCAGCGTCCCGAACGCTGCGCGCTAAACCAACTGCGCTACATCCCGAAGAATATCTTTAAACATTAAAACTGAAAGAAGGACTAAACTTAAATCCTTTCTTTTTAATTATAATAACCCTATCTAAATCTTGATAATCCTTAAGTATCTCAAATGAATTAAAACCCTCAAAGTTACTAATCTCTAAAATTTTGTCTTTAAGTTCTGGTGAAATCTCTAAAATAATAAAACCTTTAGGTTTAAGATAACTCTTTGAATAAAAAATTATTGGTTTATAAAAGTCAATTCCTCTTTTGCCTCCATATAAAGCAGAGGTGGGTTCTTTTAATATCTCAGGTTGAATAAATGAAAAATCCCTCTCCTTTATATAAGGGGGGTTACTCACAATAAAATCAACCTTTTTATAAAGAAACTCTAAAGGAGTGTACATATTCTTTTTTAATACAATCACCCTATTTTCAACCTTGTGAAATTTAACATTCTTGTGAGCTACTGTTAAGGCTTTTTCATTTATATCTATAGCATATATAGTAGCATCTAGAATATACTTTGCTAAAGAAATTGCAATATTACCACAACCTGTACCAACATCCAGAATAACAGGAGTTTTCAGTTTATACTTATTATACAGCTGGACTGTTTTTTCAACGAGCATCTCGGTTTCCGGTCTTGGAATGAAAATATCCTTATCAATTTCAAAGGTAAGTCCCATAAACTCTGTTCTTTTAATTATATAATCCAAAGGTATATGCCTTGCTCTTTTTTTAATAGCAGATTTAAATTTGATAACCGTCTTACCATCAATAACTTTATCCATCTCTAAATACAAGTCACATCTTTTTCTATTTAACAATGAAGAAAGAAGAAACTCTACCTCAACTCCTGCATTTTCAAAACCACACGCTTCTAAATACTTCATTCCCCATCCTATTGCGCTTCTAACTGTAAAAGGATACTCTTTTAATAAGGTGTTTTTTTTATTCATTGTTTTGTAAAGAATAAAAGAAGTTTTTCTACAAGTTGATCTAAATTACCGTCTAAAATATATCTGATATTATGTAGAGTTAAATTAACTCTATGGTCAGTTACTCTATCTTGCGGAAAATTATATGTTCTTATTTTTTCGCTTCTCTGTCCAGAACCAATCTGTGTTCTTCTTGTATCTTTTAGTTTTTTTTCTTCTTCTTCTTGTTTCTTAGCTAAAATCCTTGCCCTAAGAATCTTCATTGCTTTGTTCTTATTCTTTAACTGAGAACGTTCATCTTGACATTGGACAACAATTCCTGTTGGAATGTGGGTAATCCTTACTGCTGAGTATGTTCTATTTAGATGTTGTCCTCCTTTTCCTGATGAAGAGAAAGTATCAATTCTCAAATCATTAGGATTTATGTTTACTTCAATATCTTTTGCCTCGGGTAGTACCGCAACAGTAACTGTTGAAGTATGAATCCTTCCTCCCGATTCTGTAACAGGAATTCTCTGTACTCTATGCACCCCTTTTTCAAACTGAAGATATCTATAAACATCATTTCCCTCAATTGAAAAAATAATCTCTTTAAAACCTTTCAAATCTGTAGGGTGGGAATCCAGTACTTCTATTTTCCAAAGTTTTCTCTCTGCAAATCTAGTATACATACGAAAAAGGTCACTTACAAATAGTGCTGATTCTTGTCCTCCAGTACCAGCTCTAATCTCCATAATAATATTTTTTCCTGATAAAGGATTATCCGAAAATAATAATTTATTAAATTCTACCTCTAATTTCTCCTTTTTGACTTTAAGTAGTTCAAGTTCTTTCTTTGCCAACTGACGCATTTCCTTTAATGAAAGAAGTTCTTCTGTCTCTTTAATCTCCTTTTCAATTTTTTTATATTCCAAAAACTTCTTTACAATAGGTTCCTTCTGTGAAAACTCCTGCACATACTTCTGATACTCCTTCAGATTGGAAATAATATCTGGATTAGCAATAAGAGATTGCAGTTCAAAGTATCTCTTCTGTATTTTCTGAAGCTTTTCTTTCCATTTCATTTTCTTTCTCAGCATCAATCACCTTATTTAAAGCAAATAAACCTACTTCTATCTGATCATCCGAAGGAATATTTGTAGTAAACCCTTGCAACCACAGATTAGGTGAGATTAAATATTTTACAATCCATGTATGTTTATATTTATCAAATAACTTAATCACTTCATAAGATATCCCAGCAATTAAAGGAAATACAACTAAACGAATAACAATCTTTGATAAAACAGAACCAGCAGGAATCACAGAGAATATTAAAATTGCTATCACCATCACTGTAAGAATAAAGCTTGTTCCACATCTCGGATTTGCCGTTGAAAACTTAGATGCATTTTCAACTGAAAGTCCTTCGTCTGCTTCATAATTTGCTATCACTTTATGTTCAGCTCCGTGATAAGAAAAAACTTTTTTTATATCTGGGAAAAATCTAATTCCAATAAGATAAAGTAGAAAAATTATTATTCTAATTATTCCATCAATCAGATTAAAAACAAAAATGCTTGAAAAATTTAAAATTTTCTTTAACTGCTCGGTCAGTGTAAGAGGAAGTAAAATAAAAAGGAGTGTACCGATAACCAACGAAATTATAAAAGAAAAAATAAATGTGTTAGTGTTTATTGCCCCTTTTCTTTTTATTTTTCTGCCAGTTAATTTCTCATTAAAATTTTCTATTTCTTCTTGAGCCAAAATATTTGCCGAATATGAAAGCGCCTTAAATCCAACTACTAAACTCTCAAGTAAAACTAAAAACCCCCTTAAAAAAGGAACTTTTAAAATAGGAAACCTTTTCTTTAAAGATGGAACTCTCTCTTTCATAAAAGCAATTGAAGAATCCTTTTTTCTTACTGCCACAACATAAAAATGGGCAGACCTTATCATTACACCATTAATAACAGCCTGACCGCCTATTTTGTATTTCATTTTTTACATAGAGTCTACTTTTTGGTTTTAGATTTTTTTCTTTTTTTAGTTTTTTTCTTTTGAACTGTTTTTCCATCAGTTTTACTATATTTTTTCTTAAATCTCTCAACTCTTCCTGCAGTATCAACCAACTTCTGTCTCCCCGTAAAAAATGGATGACATGCAGAACAAATCTCAACATGAATTTCTTTCTTTGTTGAACGGGTGTGAATAACATTACCACAAGCACAGGTTATAATGCAATCTTGATATTTAGGATGAATGTCTTCTTTCATTTCTTCCTCCTCTATTCTCTACTCTCTATTTCCTTTTATAAAGATAAATATCTTAAAGGATTTAATGGTCTTCCATATCTTCTTATTTCAAAATGAACATGCGGACCTGTTGTCCAACCCGAACTGCCTTGTCTTCCTATAATTTGACCTTTTTTAATCCATTGCCCTTTTCTCACATACACTTTCCATAGATGTCCGTATCTGGTTGAGTAGCCCCCTGTATGAACAATTACAACAAGCTTTCCATAACCTCTTTTTCTACCAGCAAATATTACTCTACCTTCTCTTGAAGCACGAATCAAACAATGATAAGGACCCCTTATATCAACTCCCTCGTGAAACATTCTTCTTCGAAATATTGGATGAACTCTCCATCCAAATCTACTTGTGACCCTCCCTCTTACAGGAAAGATAAAATCATGAAAAACTACATAGGCTTTTGGTATAAAAAGGGTGTCTCCTTCATCTAAAGAAAAACCAAGCCCTGATTCGTTCGCTTCTATTATTCTCTCTATAGGGACCTTATATTTAGATGAAATAGTAAAAAGTGTTTCACCTTTGCTTACTTTATGTAAAAGCCCTCTTTTGTTGATAATTTTTAATCTCTGTCCTGGATATATTAAAGTTGATTGTAGATTATTTATACTTCTTATCGTTAAAACATTCGTTCCATAAAGTCGGGCTATACTCCAAATATTTTCATTTTTATTTACAGTATGTTCAGTAATCACCAATGGTTCTAATTTACTTACAACGCTTGGCGAAACATAATTTTCTGAATAAATAGGGGCATCTATAAATAGCTGTTTGTTATTACTCCAATCTTCTTCTAAAAAAATGTTACTCCTAAAAAACAAAACTGGAATAAACAAACTCAAAAAAATATTAAAGGTAACAAGCCTTCTAAACATAATAAAACCTCTTTTTCTCTACAATATTAAACAAAACCAGACAACAATTGGAAAAAGATAATATAACTTAATTATCTATGTTTTTTATGTCTCATTTTCTTTCTTCTTTTCTTCAACTTATGGGTTCTAATTTTTTGTAATTTTCTTCTTCTTCCATGTGGCATCTTCTCCTCCTTGGAACGTAGCAAAAATCCGCTAAGCCATAGTGACGGATAAATCTCAACTGCAAACTTATTCCTTTAGAATTACCTTTTTGAACTTCCTTTTTCCAACTTGAACAATGAGCTGTTTATCTAAAATTATTTTCTCCTTTTCATTAAGGACTTTCTTCTTGTTAATCTTAACACCACCCAGAGAAATAAGTCTTTTTGCCTCACTTTTACTAGAAACTAATTTAGCTTTAAAAAGAAGCTCAACAATGTTTATCTCAGACTCCTTGATGATTACGGTTTCCATCTCGGCTGGTAGTTCTTTTTTCTTAAACACCTTTTCAAACTTAAAGAAAGCATCTTCTGCTTTTTCTTTTGACCAATACTTACTTACAATTTTCTTTGCTAAACTCACCTTCGCGTCTCTCGGAGGTATATTTTTTACTTCATTTAAATCCCGGTCTGTTAAAAGTTCATAGTATCTATACATTAACTCATCAGAGATTGACATTATTTTTCCAAACATTTCATAGGGTTGGTCATTTAAAGCAATATAGTTTCCATAACTTTTGCTCATTTTTCTTATTCCATCAGTTCCTTCTAACAATGGCAAAGTAATAACAACTTGAGGAGGTTGCCCAAAATCCTTCTGAAGTTGCCTTCCTAAAAGTAGATTAAAGATTTGGTCAGTTCCACCAATTTCAACATCAGATTTTATTTGAATAGAGTCATAACCTTGAAGTAATGGATAAAGAAACTCAAGTATACTTATATCGTTCCCTTTAGCAAACCTTCCTTTAAAATCAGCTCTTGCAATAAGTTGTGCTACTGTAACATAGGAAGTAAGCTTCAGTAAATCCGATAAACCCATCTTATCAAACCAGTTACTATTAAAATAAATCTCTGTTTTATCCTCCTGTAAAATCTTAAATACCTGTCTTTGGTATGTTAAAGCGTTTTTTTCAATCTCTTCTTTAGAAAGGGGTTTTCTATCACTAATCCTCCCAGAAGGGTCTCCGATTCTCGCTGTAAAATCACCTATAATAAAGATAACTTTATGTCCAAACTCTTGAAACTGACGTAGTTTTTCTAAAATTACTGTATGACCTAAATGTAAATCAGGAGCAGTAGGATCCGCACCAAATTTTACACGAAGGAACTTTTTATACTTGATTTTCTTCGTTAATTCTTCTTCCGAGACTAAATCAACAACTCCTCTTTTTATTTTTGAAATTTGTTTTATCATTTTGAGTTATTTTATATCATCTATATTAATTTATCAAGAGAAAAATTAATATATTGTTATTAATTTGGGAGGAATAAGTGAGGAAACTA
>CAYYAU010000024.1:0-10357 GCA_964469765.1 uncultured Clostridia bacterium
ATGTATAGCCAAAAACCTCTTCAGTAATATATCTATTAATCCTTGTTGCCGTATCAAGTGTCGTCATAACAAAGGCATTTAATGTAACCATTGCAAGTAATGAACCAAATGTCAATCCAAATATAGGTTCTACAATCTTGCCGTATCCTATGGAAAATGTCTGAATCCAGTTACCTCCTTTTATCAAATATGGATAAACAAGACTCAACGGCCCATCTGTTCTTTTCCAATATAAACCAGCAGTCACTGAAAGAAGCGCTAATATTGCTAAAATACCTTCTAAAAGCATACCTCCGTAAGCAATCCTTTTAGCGTGCTGTTCACTTGTAATCTGCTTTGATGTGGTCCCACTTGCAACTAATGAATGAAAACCAGATATTGCTCCACATGCGATTACAACACACATTAATGGCCATAAAGAGCCTTGTGTTGTATTCCATTTAACCAATGCTGGTGTATGTATAACTGGCCGAGAAAATATAAGTCCTACGTATCCAAATAACAAAGAAAAAAATAAAATAAAAGTAGAAAGGTAATCCCTTGGTTGAAGTATAATATTTACAGGAAGAATTGATGCTATAAATGCATAAATAAAAAGAATTATTACCCACACAAATAAAGGGTTTTTTACTGATAGAGATACTGGTAAATAATAACCTATAAAAAGCAAAGCTATTAAAAGCATAATCCCAATAATGGTGGCTACTAAATGGTTTATCTTCCATCTGTAAATCATCAGTCCAGTAAGGATTGCAACAATTATAAGTCCAAAGGTTGGTATTACTATCCTTGGTTCATTTATAAATGTTTTTGATGTAACAGCTGCAAACACTGCTACAACTAAAATTAATGAGAACCATACAAAGATTGAAAATAGTAACTTTGCCTTAGTACTTATTACACTTCCGGCAACGTGAGCAATGGAGGTGCCTTTGTTTCTTATAGAACAGATAAGTGCAGTAAAGTCATGCACACCACCTAATAAAATACTTCCTAAAACAATCCATATAAAAGCAGGAAACCATCCCCAAAGAGCTGCAGCAATTACAGGACCTATAATAGGACCTGCTCCTGCAATACTTGCAAAATGGTGGCCAAAAAGCATACCCCAGTATTTAGCAGGGACATAATCAACATTGTCTTGTTGAGTAAACGTAGGAGTTTTTCTTTGTGGGTCAATATCAAACTTCTTTTCTAAAAACTTTCCATAGAAAATGTAACCTAATATAATTAAAAAAAGTCCAATTCCTGCAATTATTAAGGAGTTCATTCTTTATATAATTATCTCGCAAAAATTTTAGTAAATAGTATAATAATTATCCATACTCTTGTCAAGTAGAGTAAAACCCATTCTACGTCCTGCATTGATTTACTACTGTAATTTCGTAATTATGTTTTTCCTTTTTCCCCTGGCCGTTAAAACCCGGTACGGACAGGCTGTCTTCTTTGGTTTTTAATTTTTGGTCTTTGGTTTTTGATCTTTGGTCTTTGCTTTTCCACCATTATGCTCCAAACTTCTTTAGTTTTAATGCATAAGCAAGCATAAGTATCATTATCTCTTTTGCTGGAAATCTTCCAAGCCCACCATTTACACATGTTCTCTCTGAAAATCTTTTAACATTATCTTTTCTAATAAACCTTGAATATAATACTACTGGATTAGGGTGCCATGAATGAGACTTTAACTCACAAGGAGTAGAATGGTCAGCTGTTACCACAAATACATCTGGTTTTAAATTAAGGATTTCAGGAATATATCTATCCACCTTCTCAATAACTTTTATTTTTTCTTCCACATTCCCATCCTCTCCAAAACTGTCTGTTTTTTTAATGTGAATATAGAAAAAGTCATACTTTATATAGTTCTCCTTTAGAATATTAAACTCTTCTTTAATATCCTTTGCTCCTTCTATTACCTCCATCCCAACAAGCCGTGCAAGACCCTTATACATTGGATATGTAGCAATTGCACATGGGGTAAGTTTAAACAAATCACTCATAGAGGGTATAGGAGGGACCTTTGCAATTCCTCTTAACAAACAGGTATTTGCTGGTAAGTGACCCTTTAAAACCGAATTTACTTGGTTTATAAACTTATTAACTATTGCGGCTGATTTTTTTCCGTTTCTTTCCAAAGCAATAGCAGATTTTGGAGGTAGCCCTTCCTTTTGGGGGTCAGCATCAGATATATGTCCTTCTAACCCTTCTCCTCTAAAGATAACAACAAATCTATGTTCCTTCCCTGGTTTGATAATGACCTCCACATCATCAACTCTTTTAATCTGTCTCTGTAATAACTCGCATAATTCAATGTTTTTCTCTGTGGAAATTCGCCCAGCCCTTCTATCAACAATTTTACCATCCTTTAATGTTGCAAAATTTGCTCTGGATGCCAAGTCTTTTGAGGTCAAGTGAAGGCCAATTCCTAATGCTTCAAGCACACCCCTTCCTATCTCATACTCCATAGGGTCATATCCGAACAAAGCCAAATGAGCAGGTCCACTCCCTGGAGTAATGCCATAGTTTATAGGGTCAGTCACTCCACAGATTGAATTCTTTGTAAGATAGTCAAGATTTGGTGTATTAGCAATCTCTATTTCAGTTTTTCCTTTTTTGTTAGGCAAACCACCTATACCATCCATCACTAAAAGCACTATTTTCGATTCTGTCTTTTCAACAAGAGTTTTAAGTATATTATATGGTACCATTCTTCCCTCCTCGAATACTACCAAACTACTAACTAAATCTCAAGCCCTTTTGAATTTGGGATTTTTCCGCAGAAGCCGATTTACCTTTAGTTAAGGACTTATTTGGGATTTTGTAGTATTTGGATTTTGGATTTTTCACTGTTCACTTTTCACTTCACTGCATATATCTCTGTTGTGATTTGGGCACATACCATTTTATAAAGTTGTACCCAATTCCTGCTTTTTCTACCTTTATACCTTTAAATCTTCTATGAACAACAGGTAAAGAATCCGAAACATAAAGAAATGTGTATGGCTGTTCATCTGCTAGAATTCTATGTATTTCATAATAAATCCTTTTCCTTTTATCTAAATCAAATACTCTTCTGCCTTGTGCTAAAAGTCTATCAACTCTTTTATTAGAATAGGAAATAAAATTATACTTTCCTTCACCAATCTGTGAGGAATGCCATATGGAAAAACAGTCTGGGTCATACGATAAGCTCCATCCTAAAAGAACAGCTTCAAAATTTCGTTTATCAATGTATTGATGAATAAAACTACTCCATTCAATAATTCTTATTTTAACATCAATTCCAATCTTTCTTAGATTCTCTTGAATTATAGTAGCACTAAGCTCTCTCATTTTATTTCCCTGATTCGTTAATATAACAAATGAAAAAGGAACACCATCCTTATCAATTACTCCATCATTGTCTGTATCTTTCCATCCAGCCTGTTTCAAAAGTTGTCTTGCCTTTTTAGGGTTATAGCGATACTCTTTTACATTTGGATTATAAGCCCATGAGCTTGGTGGAAAAGGACCTGTTGCTCTCTTTCCTAAACCATGTAGAATTACCTCAATAATCTCTTCCTTATTAATTGCATAGGAAAGTGCTTGTCTTACTCTTTTATCCTTAAATAAGGAGTTTCTAAGATTGTATCCTAAATATGTATATCCAAAAGATGGATATCTAAATTTATTAAATCTCTCCATAAAATTAGAAGTAATGGTCTCTTTTTGATATTGATACGGCGTTAATCCCATCATATCTATACTTTCTCTTTTCAATTCCATAAGCTGAACCGCTTGGTCTGGTATAATTCTATATATCACTCTTTGAATATAAGGCTTCCCTTCAAAATAATCAGGATTAGCCTCTAATACAATTTTCTCATCACTTCTCCATTCCTTGAAAATATAAGGTCCTGTCCCGACAGGCTTTCTATTTGCAGGGTTGGTATTGAAATCTCCTACAGAAAATATGTGTTTAGGCACAATACCTATTCCCCAACTTTCTAATGCAGGAGAAAAAGGCTCTCTATAAACTATCTTAATTGTATAATCATCAAGGATTTGAACCGAACTAATTCTTTCATAATCAGCACTGTAAGGTGTCCTTACAGAAGGGTCAACTAACTTTTTATATGTGAAGTTTACATCTTCTGCAGTAAAAGGTTTTCCATCATGCCAGTGTACATTCCTTCTTAAAAAAAATATAATTATCTTCCCATCAGAAGAAACTTTCCATTTTTCTGCTAAATCTCCAACAAGCTTTAAGTTTTTGTTATACTTTACCAATCCATTATAAACAAGATTGTTTATTGACGCTGAAGCACTATCTGAAGCTAAAACAGGATTTAACAAAGAGGCATCTCCTATAGAAGCCTCAATTATTGTATCACCATAAGTAGGTTTTCTTTCTAAAGAAAACTCTTTTTTCCCTTCTTTCTTTGTACAGCTAAAAAGGGAAAATAACAGTATAAGTAAAAAAATATTTTTCAAAATACCCTCATTTACCCTAACGGTTAAATAATAAAAGGGGATTATTTTTTCTATTATACACCCAAATTTATGTGTTTCTTTTTTTAATAGCCTCTTCAATCATACTAATTGCTTCTTCGGCTTTCTCTTTTTGGTCAGCAACAATAATAACAATATCTTTTTCCTGACAACCAAAACTGTCTTCAATAACTCTTTTATCCTCTTTTCTTATACCATACTTTGGAAGCTCATCAGTAGAAATAAATCCTCTTACGCCGGTTTTCTTTTCTATTTCTTTTGAAAGCTCATCTGAAAACCGCTTATCATTAATCAAAACACCTTGAAAGTTCTCTGCCTTAATGCCTAAAACAACGCCGCCTTTGTTTATAATCTCCTGGATTACATGAGAATTTGTCTCTTTAAAAAGATCTGTTATATCTCTCATTTTTCCTCCTTAATGTGTTAATACTTCCCATTTAGCACATCTTCCTTTGTAATTTTTTGGTTCTTTCGCAAAACAATCGCCTCTTTGCCCTATTTTTGGAGAAGAAGATTTGCCTTGGGCTAAGCTCTTTACTTTACAGGTCTGTTGAGATTAATGTTTCAGTATTCTCAATGCCTTCAATACTTCTTATTCGTTTAATCACCGCATCACTCAATGCCTTTGGGTCATTTGCGCTTACTTTTATTACAAGGTCCCACCTTCCAAATACTACCTCTACCTCAGTTACTCCAAAAATCTCTCTAATTCTTGATAAGACAATATGCTCCTTCCCCGGAAGAATCTTTATAAGTACAACCCCTTTCATTCTTTATCACCTCCTTTTTCTTTGTAACTTTAAATTGTGTGATACTTTGATATTTCCTAAATTTTGTATTTTATGTATTATCTTTGGTTTAGTTTTTAGAACTTTTCTTTTATGATTTAATTTACCTCTCTTAATAATTCAGCACAAACCTCAGGGTAAAGCGGTTCAATATAAAAACCCGAACTCCATGCAAATCCCTCTACAGGAAGCACATGCGGTAAAACCTTTATATGCCAGTGATAATCCTGAAAAATTGTTTTCCAATATCCCTCTCTTGGTCTTAAGTAAGGTATTGAATACAACATATAATTTAAAGGAGGATCGTTTAACAACTTTGTTATTTTTGTTAAGGTTATCTTAAGACACTCTGCTAACTCTACGAGTATTTTTTGTTCTTCTTTAGTGAAATCTGCCTTGTGTCTTTTAGGCACTATCCAAGTCTCAAAGGGAAATCTCGGTGCAAAAGGAATAAATGAGACCACTGATCTATTTTCAAAAATTATTCTTTGTTTAAACCGTATTTCTTCTCTTATAATATCACAAAAAACACATCTTTCTTTGTAACTAAAATGTTCTTTTGCATTATTAAGTTCATTCTTCACTATATCTGGTGTTAATGGAAAAGCAACAAGCTGAGAATGAGAATGTCCATATCTATAAGGATTGTTAGGTCTTTGATTTTTAAAGATTATCGCATATCTTAAATCATTATTTTCTTTTAATTGCTCCATTCTAATTTGATAAACATAGAAGACCTTTTTAATCTGTTCTACAGAAAGCTCAGAAATATTCTTGATATGTTCGGGGGTCTCAATAATCAGCTCATGAGCACCCGTATTTTTCATCATATCATATAAACCCACACCCTCTCGCTCTAATGGTCTATCTTTTTCTAAAATCGGCTCTTTACTTGGAATAACCCTTACAAACCATTGAGAAGATTTTTTCTCTCTTAATGAAAATATCTCAGAAGGTGTTAAATGTTCGTTTCCTAAACAAAAGGGACATTGCTTTTCATCAATTTTCTTCTTTGGCTGTAGTGAACTAAAGAATGTCTGTTTAGATTTTGTTCCTGTTATAACCCATCTTCCTGAAAGAATATCTCTTCTAAGCTCAGCCACTTTTTACCTCCCCTATGCTTTATGCATTGATTTACTACCGTAATTTCGTTTTTCCCTTACTGAAGTAGAGAGTAGCAAGTAGAGATTGGATTTTGGATTTTTCATTTGGTTTTTGGCCTTTGTCCTTCCTATCTTTTCTCTCTTAATTTTTTTATTAATTCTGAATACTCCAATGTATTGATAACATTATCTTTTTCAAGCCAACCTCTTCTCGCAACATCTACACCCAAATAGATATACTCCATCTGTTCCAGAAAATGTGCATCTGAACCTATAGATAGGTAAACTCCCATCTCTTTTGCTTTTTTACAATAAATATCATATAAATCTAATCTTTCAGGATAGGCATTTATCTCAATAAATGTATTGGTGTCTTTAGCAACCTTTAAAAATTCTTCAATATTTAAAGCATATGCTTCTCTTTTTCCAATAAGTCTTCCTGTTGGATGAGAAATTATGTTAACATACTTATTCTTCATAGCTTTAATAATTCTTTTTGTAATCTGCTTTTCGTTTTGTTTAAAACCGGTATGAATTGCAGCAATAACCAAATCTAATCTTTTAAGGATATCATCGCTATAGTCTAATGAACCATCAGAAAGAATATCTACTTCTGTGGCACATAGTATTTTAAAATCTTTATTTTTTGAGTTAAATTTATTTATCTCTTCAATTTTTTTTAAAAGGACCTTTTCACTAAGACCATTTGCCACTTTTAAGGATTTAGAATGGTCAGCAATGCCAACCCATTTAAACCCTAACGCTTTTGCTTTCTCTACAATTTCATTAATTGTTGAGGAACCATCGCTATACTTTGAATGCACATGCAAATCACCTTTTAAGTCACTGTATATAATTAAAGTGGGAATCTTCCTTTTACGTGCAGTCTCTATCTCATTTCTATTTTCTCTTAATTCAGGATAAATATACTGTAACCCCAAACGGTTATATATACCCTCTTCATCTTTTCCATACACAAACTCTTCTTTGGTTTTCTTCAATCTATAAAGACCATACTCATTAATTTTATATCCCTTTTTTATTGCCAATTCTCTTAAGGTTATGTTATGCTCCTTTGAACCAGTAAAGTATAATAATGCAGCTCCATATGAATTTTCATCAATAACTCTTAAATCAACTTGAACACCATCCTTTGTAATAATACTGGACTTTGTTTCCCCTTTTACTAAGGCCTCCTTTACAACCGGAAGATGAGTAAACTTATCCATAATTGCTTTTCTATTCTTTCCAGAGCAAAGAATATCAATATCACCTATTGTCTCTTTCTTTCTTCTTAAACTTCCAGCCATATTTATTTTTTTTATGTGCGGATAGCTCTTTAACTGGTTTATTATCTGATTAGCTAACATCAACGCTCTATTTAAAAGTATTCTCCCTTTCTCTTGTTTTAAAAGTTCTATTCCTTTTAAAATATTTTCTTCAGTTTTCTTCCCAAAATGAGGAAGACTTGTAAGTTTTCCTTCTAAAGCTGCTTTTTTTAGTTCTTCAACAGAGGTTATCTTCAGTTTTTCATATATTATTTTTGCACTTTTTGGACCAACACCTGGAATTGAAATAATTTTTAAAAGCCCTTCGGGGATTTGCTTTTTTAAATTTTCAAGTTCGTCTAATCTTCCCTTTTCTAAATATTGTTTTATTCTTTGAGTAATGCCTGTCCCAACCCCTGGAAGGTTCTGTATTTGTTCTGTTTGTATAACATCTTCTATTGGCTGTGGTAACGATGAAATACTCTGTGCAGCCTTTTCAAAGGCACGAATTCTAAAAGTATTCTCACCTTTTAACTCCAAAAGTTTTGCTATCTCTAGAAGCAGCTCAGCAACCTCTTTGTTTCTCATAAAGCCTTTCTTAAAAATTCTGCAGCATTCTCTGGCAACGGAGGGTTGATATACGTATCATATCCCCATTCTAATCCTTGTGCAGGCACTGGATGAGGAAGTATCTCAAAATGCCAGTGATAATCATTTTCTATTGTCTCCCAAATCCCATGTTGAACAGTATAATTTGGAACATTATGTAAAACTAAATTAACAGGTGGGTTTTGTAGTAATCTACATATCCTTGTAAAAGAATTTTTTATAATCTTTGACAAATCTAAAAGTATATCAGAAGCAGTATTTAAAAAATCACAATTGTGTTTTAATGGGAAAAGTAAAACAGAAAATGGGAACTTCGGAGCAAATGGCACAAACCCTACAAAATTGTCATTCTTTTCCACAATTCTTTTTTCTATATCAAGTTCCTCTTTTATTATATCGCAAAACATACATCTTTTTTTCTCAATATAGTATTGTTTGGCATTAATGAGTTCTTGTTTTATCTCAAATGGAATAAAAGGAAGTCCCAATACATGGGAATGAGAATGAATAATAGAAAAGTTAGGTCCATAATCCTGATTTTTATAAATTGAAATATATCTTATATTTTTATTTTTCTTTAACTCTTTTATCCTTTGTTGATATGTAATGAGAACATCCTTTAGTTGTTCATAAGAAATTGAATAGCCGGTTACCTCAGCAAGTGTCCCTATATGCAAGGGAGTTTCAATAATAATTTCATGAACCCCAAAACCATCAAACTTCTCATAGATAAAGTGTACCCCTGTTGTGTGTCGTTTAATACTCTCTTTGATATCAACAATCTTAAATTTATTTGGTATAACCCTTACCTTCCAACCAGGAGTGTTTGCAGTTGTGGCAAACTTGCGAATTGCAAATACTTCGGATAAGGTATCAAGTTCGTTTCCTTCACAAAAAGGGCAGTGTGTCCTTATTTCCTTTCTGGTTGTCAAGTAATCTAAAGGAGCGGATTCTTTCCTTGTTCCGGTAATAACCCACTTCCCAGTAAAAGGATCTTTCCGTAATTCAGACATATATTCCCCCTTCAAAAGACTCAGCTTGCTATCCCTGCCTGACAGCCGGCAGGCGGGAGTGTAGTTCAGCTTCTACTTTTTTTTATCCAATTAAGTATAACCATCAAAAATCCTATTGTAAGAAATCCACCAGGTGGAAAAATCATAAGCATCATCGGATGAGATAAAAATTTAGCTGAACCAAAGATTCTTCCAAAACCAAGAATTTCTCTAATAATTCCTATCAGTGTTATCACTATTGTAAAACCTATACCCATTCCAATACCATCAATAAATGAATAAAACACACTGTTCCTTGAAGCAAACATTTCTGCCCGACCAAGAATAACGCAATTTACAACAATTAAAGGAATAAAAACCCCTAACGATTTATGTAATATAGGAAAATATGCCCATATAATATAATCTGTAATGGTTACAAAGGTCGAAATTACTATTATAAAAATGGGTATTCTTAATTGATGAGGAACAAACCTTTTAACACTTGAAATAATAGTATTTGAACAAACCAAAACAAACAAGGTTGCTAATCCCATTCCTAATGAATTAATAGCGGTTGTGGAAACTGCAAGAACAGGACATAAACCAATCATCAAAACCAAAATTGGATTTTCATCTAAAACACCTTTTTTTAATATTGTGTATATTATTTTTACCATAACGTGCTAATCCTTAAACACATAACCTTTCCAAGGAAAAAGTTCAACATCTACCACATCACCTGTTACTATCTTTGAACTCTTTTCAGGAACAACTAAAATGCCATCAGCTTTACTTACAGAGCTCAAAATACCTGAACCTTGATTTCCGGTAAGGAAAACGTATTTTCCATCAATCTTCACTCTTAAAAAATGTCTTTTACAGTCTTTTTTTTCATAACTTCCTCTAAATAAAAACCGCTTTTCAGTTTTAGGAAACTTTGTATTTAGCATTTTTTCTATAACGGGTTTTACAAATTCTAAAAACCCAATAAAGACCAATACAGGGTTTCCGGGAAGACAAAATACAAATGTATTACTGAGTTTACCAAAACTCAATGGTTTTCCAGGTTTCATAGCTACCTGCCAGAAACTTTCTTTGTATCC
>CAYYAU010000025.1:0-9819 GCA_964469765.1 uncultured Clostridia bacterium
CTTTGAATTTTGGATTTTAACTTTATGTATCCATATCCAGTAGCAGGATATATTGGCTTTACTCCTAAGGTTATTAGATATCCGTTTTCTTTTGCTAAATTTATTCCATACCTTAAAACTTCCAAAAACCTGTTCTCTGGAGCAATCATCTGGTCACAAGGAAGAATTATCATAACCGCATGTTGTTCTTTTATCAGGTGGGAAGCCAGTATTATAGCAGGAGCGGTATTTCTACCGACAGGTTCAACAATAATATTTGAAGAAGGTATATACGGAGTTTGTTTTTTAATAATCTTATCTAAACCTTTTCTTGTTATTACAAGAATATTATTATTAGCAATCCTTTTTATTCTTTTTAAACAAAGTTGAAAAAGACTTTTCCCATTAAATAAAGGAAGAAACTGTTTTGGAAAATCCTTTTTACTTAAGGGCCAAAACCTTTTTCCCTCACCACCTGCAAGGATAATAAATTTAACCATCGCTAACCTATTTTTATGTAGGCCGTTCAGAAGCCTCTTGTCCTGTAAATAAACATAGAAATTTTCTAACGGATTTTATTATTAAACCAATTAATAGTTCTGTTTAATCCAGAAACTAAACTTACCTGAGGATGCCAATTTAAAACTGCTTTTGCTTTTTTGATATCAAGTAAACTTCTCTGTAGTTCTCCTGCTCTTTTTGGTTTATATATAGGGTCTTTCTTATAATTAGCAATCTTCTTCATTAAATAAAACAGCGTGTTTACAGAAATACTTTTTCCACTTCCTATATTAAAGATATGATTATTTCCTTTTTTAATAGCAAGCAGATTTGCCTCTACCACATCATCTACATAAATGTAATCTCTAATCTGTTTTCCGTCTCCAAATATAAAGACATCTTTATTATCAATCATTTTTCCACTAAAGATAGCAACCACACCTGCTTCTCCGAATGGGTCTTGCCGAGGGCCAAAAACATTTCCGTATCTAAAAATTGTAAATGGTAATCTAAAAATCCTGTGATAATAGAATATATACCTTTCAATAGATAATTTAGAAATACCATAGGGACTTAAAGGAAAAAGATATGGAAATCTCTCACTAGGTCTTTTTTTGCATTCGCCATAGATAACCCCTCCGGAAGAAGCAAATATAAGCTTCTTTGTTTTATACTTTATACAATTCTGAAGAATATTTAATGACCCTATAATATTTACTTTGGTGTCAAAAATTGGATCCTTTACTGACTTTCTTACATCCACCTGAGCCGCTTGGTGGTTTACTACATCAAATCTGTGACTTTTGAAAATCTTGCTCACACAATCTTTGGTTATATCACAAAAATAAAATTTTGCTTTAGGATTAATATTTTCTTTTTTTCCTGTAAAAAGGTTATCAATAACACTTACTTTGTAACCTTTTTTTATATATTCATCAACAATATGTGAACCAATAAAACCTGCTCCACCTGTCACTAAAATCTTCATCTTCTACTCCTAAGAACCTATAGCCCTTTTCTTTTTAACACTGTCCATAAAGTTCTTAAAATTATCTCAAGGTCTAAGCCCAGAGAATGTTTTCTCACATAAAGCAAATCATATCTTAACTTATCTTTAGCAGAGATATCATATTTTGAGCGAACCTGTGCAAGTCCAGTAATCCCTGGCCTAACCTGAAGTCTCTGTACATATCCGGGTATCTGTTTCTTAAACTTTTCAACAAAATAAGGTCTTTCTGGTCTTGGACCAACTAAACTCATATCACCTTTTAACACATTTATAAGTTGAGGAATCTCATCAATCCTTGTTTTTCTTATATATCTACCAAATCTTGTTACTCTTGGGTCATTCTCCTTAGCCAATGTAGGACCAGTTATTGCTTCTGCATCTAAAACCATAGAACGAAACTTATATAAAGAAAAAACCTTGCCATCTTTTCCTACACGCTGTTGAGTAAAAAATACAGAACCTTTTGATTCAATCTTTATTATAATTGCCGTAATAACGCTTATAGGTAATGTAACTAATAGCGTAATTGAAGAAACTAATATATCAACAAATCTTTTCATTAATTCATTTAATCCATAAATGGGTGAGGATGTAACCTCAACAAGTGGAAGACCGTTTATATCTTCTCCATTTGTTTTTGTAAGAAATATTTCATATAAATCCGGAATAATTTTAAATTTAATCTCAGGTGCCTGCGAAATAATACCACCTATATCCTGATGCTCTTGCGGAGGTAATGCAATGATTACCTCATCAACATTATTGGCCTTAACCACTCTTCTTAGATTTCTATTTTTAAACCTTTTAACCCCATAATCTTTTTCTTCATTAGTAATAATCCCAACTATATTATACTGCCTTGAAAAATGAGTCTTCAAACTCCAGATAACATTTTCTGCTTCATCACCTTTTCCAATGATTAAAACATTCTTAGGAATAGCCTTTTTAATCCAAGCAAACAAAATATGAAAAAACGAAATTAAAAAAATATTTACCACCCATGAAATTAATATCACAGAAGTAGGAAAAGCTCCTAATTTATTCCTAATAGAGTAAAAAATAACAAACAGTATTAACGACCCAATAGAAACACCACCTATTGTATTGTCCAGAATATTTACCATAGTATAACTTTTCTTTGTATTATATAAACCTAAACTATATAAAGCTCCTATCATTATAATTGTAATTACTACAATCAAACTCTTATATACACTAAAATTGGTTTCAGGTAACCTTCCTCTAAATCTAATTAGGAAAGAAAGGATTATCCCTCCATTAATTAGAACTGTATCTCCAAGAACTAAAATTAATTTTTTAATTTCATTTTTCATTATGATAGAATTATATAAATAAAAAAGGAAATGATTGATTTAAATTGTATATTATTGATTTCATCCCGTCAAGAATTAAATCTTATCTATATTGTATTATTTTGGGTAACCTATAGGAAGAATATAGACCGGTTCTAATACATCAGGTAGTTGAAGAAGGGTTTTTACTTTTCCCTCATCAAAAGCACCTATAGGAACAGAACCTAAATCCAGTGTTACTGCTTTCAATACAATATTCTGAGCTATATGGCCTGCCTCAAAATTACCATACCTTCTTCCTCTTCTTCCATACTTATAAGAAATCCTTTCTTCATTAAAACATATAATAACTGAAACTGGAGCTTCGCTTATAAAATACTGTCCCAAACAAGCATTTGCTAGCTCCTTTCTTAAATCCTCATTAAGAACCTTCTCAATTCTATGGCCTTTTGGTATATATAAAAATAATCCATCTTTTTTAACAACATAAATCTCAAAAGGATAACACGCTCCTGCTGAAGGCACTGTCCGCGAGGCTGAACTAATCGCATCTAAACTATTTTTCTTTATTCCATAAGCAACCCATAGAATCTGTGAAAGTTTTTCTATTCTTATATCCTTATTTAAAAAATTACGGACAGAGTGTCTTTTATTAATTGCTTCCTCTAAAGAAACATTCCCTTTTGTATTCGGAGATGGTAAGGAAATCACTTCCTTCCTGTTCATAAATCCTCCAAAAGAAAAGAATACCAACAATAAACTCAGAAAATACCTAATAAATTCTCCATTATTTTTTTCAAATTTTATTTTATAACAATCATTTTCTTTTTTATTTAAACTATATTTCTTCAATATTTTCCTTCCTAATCCAACCTCTAACTCCCTTTTCTTTATAGCCTATTTCCCACCAATCCCTTTCCTTCTTTATTAAATCCACCTTTATGCCTTCGGGCAACGAAAAACCAAGAGTATAGTCCTCCCCTGGACCACTATAAACTGGCGATTGTTTCTTTATTACTATCGCTTGTTTATTAATCTTTTCTTTTATTGCTCTACTACTTAACCAAATACCAATTAATATAACTAAAGATATTAGACCTATATTTATAATTTTTATTTTTCTGTTTTTTAGAATAATATTTATTCCTACTAATATTATTAAACTGAAATATAATATGCTAAAAATTACAGAAATCTCATTCAAAGAAAATATCCCATATACCTTTGAAAAAAATAAAAGAATCGGATTTTCCTCCTGCTGTTCTTTTACAATTGACTTCAGGAAACTTAAGTTATAGATTACATCTGGATCCCGTGGAGAAATCCTCTTTGCTCTCTCATAAAAAAGGATAGCTTTTCCTATTTTGTTTAATCTAAAATATGTATTTGCAATATTATAATAAACTCTACTATCTTTTATGCCACTATCAATAATGTCAAGATAACAACTCAATGCTTCCAAATATTTCTCTTGCTGATAGAGATTATTTGCCTTGTTAAGTAATGTCTGAAAATCATTTGAAGATAACAATGCTGTTGAAAAAAACAATATAAATAAAAATATAATAAATTTTTTCATTCTAAAACTCTCTCCAGACCCTATAAATATCTTTCTAACTTTGTTATGACCTCACTAGCAAAAGAAAAATCATTCTTCATTGTATTAATATCTATCTGTGAAGGAGCAAACCTTGCAAAATCTGCCTTTTGAAGAAGTTCTTTTAGATGATTTATTAATTCTTCAGGTATATTCTTTTTTATTAACTCCTTTTCTATCACATCTGTTGTAAGAGTCCCTATAGAAATTGTAAGTTTATCAGAGATATACTTAAGTAAAGCCTCTGTGAGTTGTTGATAAAACTCGTTTTTCTTTTTAATATTTAGAAAGTTGTAAGCATTCTTTAGTCTTTTTCTTGCTTCGGAAGACGCCTTTTTTATTCTAAATGATGCCATATCTTTTTTAATAACTTCCTTTCTTTTATTTATCATCCAAAAAAGAAATAATCCCATTATTCCAAGCATGTGTGCAAACAAGTAGTAAAAATTAGAAAACATTAATGTAGACTGACTTTTTAATTTAAATTTTGTCTTTATAAACCTAATATCACCTTTAAACACCTTTACCTCAGAAGGGCTTAACCCTGGATATACAGGCGCACTGACAACCTTTTTCTCTGAAGGTAATATATTCAAATCAAGTGGTGCAGTCTTTAAAACTCTATAGGTTTTCGTTTTAGGATTAAAATATGAAAATTCAATTCCTGGAATTGTCAGCTTTCCTGAAGTTTGTGGAACCAATATGGTTTTATAGACTTTTGAACCTCCCACTATATAATTTTGTTTTTGAATATTAAACGAACTTACGGTCTCGTACTTTTTAAAGCCAGATACTGGCTTTAAAGGGGGTAAAGAAACTGTCTTTATATTACCCAAACCAGATATTTTCACTGATAAGGTTATTGGTTCATTAACCTTTCCTTGATTCTTATCTACTGTCATAGAGACTTTATATTCGCCCACTGCTCCTGTAAAACCCTTTGGTTTAGAAACCTTTGGTAAAGGCAAAACATTTATAATAATTGGTTGTGTATGTAAAACTTTTCTTTTCCCTTCAGAAAAGAAACTTCTAAAAAAATCATCACTAAAGAAATCTTGTGTTGAGAAGTCCTCTACTTTACATTCAAGTTGAGCTGAGCCTATTTTATACCTTCCTGAAGAAATTGGGAAAAGCGCTGTCTTTATCTCTGTAACAACATATCTAACACCATCTATAACAGTATTATATGTCCTCTGAGGAGGAAGGTCCTCTTTCCAGAACCCTGTTGTATCTGGAGGAGAATAATATGGCTGACTTAATAGGTTTATACCGGCCTTTCTATAAAATCTAAATGTAAGAGTAATCTGTTGATTTACAAAGGCTTTTGTTTTGTCTACAGATACTGTTATAAAAATATCTTTTCTTTTTGTTATCTGGGGTTTATCAGAAGGAACCCCACCTTTAGGCACAAAAGGGACAGTGGTTTTTTGTTGTGAAGCAGTAACCTTTACTGTAATTGGCTGAGTTGAGAGTGTTTTACCTTTAAACTTTAATGTAATGGGTGGGATTGTAAATGTTCCTACTCTTTGAGGAACTAATATATAAGTAAAAATAACAGAGGATGTTACCTTTCCATTTATAATAGAAATGTTTTGAGAACGGCCTGATGAGTATGCAGTAAACCCGTCAAAAGCAGGAATTTTAGGTGTAGGTATAGAACTTACATTCCCTGAGATAGAAACTTGTAAAGTAAGCTGTTCATCTAAACTTAATGTGTTTCTATCAACAGTTGCAGTAAAAGTAAGAGCAAAAAGTTTATCTATAAAAATTATTAAAAATAAGATTGAAACAAGTCTTCTCATAAAATTTTCTTTTTTGATTTTTAATTTTTCCCACCATATACTTGTCCGCCATCTATATGGGAAAAACTGGTGGCTCCTCATCCGACGCCTGTTCACAGATAGTGTGAAGGAGACGACAAGCAGAAACCTCTTGGCTGAAGTTTTTATATATTACCAATCTTGTTCAACATACGGAGCCTTAAACTTTGGAATCCTTCTTTTTTCTTTCTGATAACCTTTCTCTTTTTCAGAAAAAGCATCAAGAATCCTTTTTGCATCTTCTTCAGACATATATTTCTTTTTTTGAGAGGGCTTTTTTTCTTGTTCGCTTTTTTCTTTTTTAGTGTTTTCTTTTCCTTTCTTTATCCCTGCAGCAGACTGTTTCTTTTGAGACTGTTTATTCTGCTTTTTACCTTGAGATATTCTTTTCTTTTCTTCCTTAAGTTGTTTTTCAGAAAGGCCTTGCTGTTTTTTTCTTTTAGCAAGCTCTTTCAGTTTTTTTCTAATGAATTCTATATTGTATTTAGCATCATTATCTTTAGGATTTATATCAAGTGCCTTCTTATAATACTGAATTGCATCAAGCCATCTTCCCTGTCTAAACAGGCAATTTCCTATATTATACAATGCTTTTGCCTCTAAATTCAAATTCTTTGTATAAGTTGCCTTTTCATACTCCTTTTGTGCCTCTTTGTATCTTTTCTTTTTATAAAGCACATTACCAATATTATAATGCACCTCACAGCTTTTAGGAGCATCAATCTGAGCATCTCTATACTGCTGAATAGCCTTGTCAAATTTTTTCTGTTTAAAATATCTATTTCCTTTATTAACCTTCATCCGAACAGAACACAAAAGCAGAGATGGCATTAATATAATTATACTTAAAATAATTAATTTAAAGGACTTTCTCATTTTTTAAACTTTTTCCTTGAATAAATAAACATTTCTAAAATTAATATTATTATACCAAAAAAAAGAGGATACTGAAACCTGTCTTCATACTGAGTAAACAGTGTGCTTTTAAGCTTTTTCTTCTCCATTCTGGAGATATCATTATATAGTGCATTTATCTCTGAAGAAGCATCTGTAAACCTAAAGTATTTACCCCCTGTAAGTAAAGCCACCTTTTGCAATGTGCTTTCATCTAATTTACTCATTACCGTATTTCCATATTTATCCTTTTTATATTCTTTAAGTGCACCTTTTTCATCATAAATAGGAATAGGTTCGCCTTCGGAAGACCCAATTCCTATCGTATAGATTCTAACACCTTGTCTTTTTGCTTCTTGTGCTACCTCTAATACATTTCCTTTATGGTCTTCTCCATCAGTGATAACTACTAGAACTTTATGTTTTTTTTCTTTAGTTGAAAAACTCCTTAAAGCAAGTTTAATAGCATCTGCAATAGCTGTTCCTGGATATGGGATAAGGTCGGTATTAATCATATCTAAAAACATCTTTGCTGCATAGTAATCAAGAGTCAAGGGACATTGAAGAAACGGTTTCCCAGCAAAAGCGATTATTCCTATTCTATCTCCTTTTAAAGCATCAATAAAATTGGTAAGTTCTCTTTTTGCTCCTGTAATTCTGTTTGGTTTAATATCCTCTGCGTTCATACTTAATGAGGTATCAATTGCAACAATAATATCCAGCCCTCTTCTTGTAATGGGATGAAGCTTCTTTCCCCACTGGGGACCGGACAAAGAAATAAAAATGAACATAGTAGCAAAAATCAATACAACTTCTTTTAGTATTTCTTTTGTTTTACTGAAAGAAGGAGTAAGCATATCTATCAATGATTTATCACAGAACAGATAAAGCAGTTTTTCCTTTCTCTTTCTACTCAGATAGAAAAAAACAACCATAGCAGGTAGAACTAAAATTAATAAATATAGAAATATAGAATAACGAAATGTCATTTGTATCTCTTATGGAAGTGTTCTTAAAAGTGTTTTGGACAACACAACTTCTATTAAAAAAATAAAACTTCCAAAAATCAAAAAATAATGAAACAATTCGGTATAACTTACATACTCTTGAGTTTTTACTTCTGTTTTCTCCATACGATCAATTGTTTTATAAATAGCATTCAGACTCTTTAAATCTGTTGCCCGAAAATAGAGCCCTTCTGTAGTTTGAGCAATTTGCTTCAATGTAACCTCATCTAATTCTTCTGGAAGCCTTATTAGTCTTTTTCCAAATATTGGGTCATCAATTGGATACAAAGCACCACCAGGAGCACCTGCACCTATTGTATAAATCTTAATACCAAAGGATTGGGCAACCTTTGAAGCTGTGATTGGGTCAATCTCTCCCATATTGTTCCTACCATCAGTAGTAAGAATTATAACCTTACTTTTTGCATGACTTTCTTTCAATCTGTTAACAGCAGTTATAATAGCTTCTCCAATAGCGGTGCCATCAGTCTGAGTCATACCTATGTGAATCTGTTTAACAAACTCCAAAATAGCTGCGTAATCTAAAGTAAGGGGGCATTGTGTAAGACTAATTCCAGAAAAGACAACAACGCCAATTCTATCGTTTTTTCTGCCTTTGATAAACTTCTGGATAACATCTTTTGCTGCTTCAAGTCTATTAAGTGGATTAAAATCAAGTGCCTTCATGCTTGAGGATGTATCAATCACTAACATAATATCTATACCTTTTGAGGTAATCTCTTCTTTCTTTTGTCCTGCTTGGGGTCGAGCAAATGCAATAATAAAGAAAGTTAGAGCTATAATCCGCAATATAAAAAGTATATATTGAGGAGTAAACCTCTTATGAGAAAACTTTTTAATATAATCTATATCGGAATAGTTTAAAGTAGGCAGAGACTTGGATTTAGTTTTATTATATACCACTACTAAAATTGGAATAATTATTAACCCTAATAAGTAAATTGGATTTGCAAATCTCATTGTTTATCTACCCTTAAGTCGTATTGGTTGTTTCTGTTTTCCATTTCTATCTTAGCAGTTGTGATGTTAACTATTGTTTCTGCCTTTTCTAAATCATTATCAATATTCTTCCTATGTGGTATATATTTAGCGAACTTAACCAAATCGCATCCTTCTAAAAACTCCTTTATTAAAAGATATATCTTTTTATCAATATTAATTCTTTTAAGCTGCTTACACAATTCAAATGTGGTCATTTCTAAAACAGAAAAATTATATCTTCGTTCTAAATATCTTCTCACTATCTCTGAAAGAATAATATAAAACTCTTTAATTTTTCCTTCTTTTAAAAGGGAGCTAGCCTTTAATTTTGATAGTCTTTCTAAGGCTACTTCCTCTGCTGGTCTTAAAAGAGTAGAATCCTCAAAAGTTTTTTGTTCTTTTTTCTTAAGAAAAACAAAATACATAACAAAAACAATAATAACAAGAAAAATAATTAATAATGGCAAAAAGTTAAATGGCACACCTACAGGAGGTTTTATATCGCGAATATCCTTTTCGGCTTTGTCAGCTGCTACAGACTCTACAGTTATCTTTATTTCTCTTGAAGATACCGATTTACCATCATACTTTACAAAAGGATGATCTTTAATAAGGCTAGGATTAAGAGGCAAGGCTTTAAAATTCTTGATTTCTAAAAATATTTTATTGCCCCCAAATTCAATGGCTAAATCCTCAA
>CAYYAU010000026.1:0-9597 GCA_964469765.1 uncultured Clostridia bacterium
ATTTAAGAGAGTCATGGTCAAAACAGATGAACAATTGATTCATTTAACAAGATATGTTCATTTAAATCCTGTAACTGCTTATTTAGTGGATAAACCAGAAGAATGGTCTGGTTCTTCATATAAAGAGTATATAAAAATCGATAACAAAGAAAGCATCTGTAATTTTAGCGAGATATTAAATATAGACCCAAAAAATTACCAAACCTTTGTGGAAAACGATATAGATTTCCAAAGAAACATAGCAAAAATAAAGAATCTCATTTTTGATTAACCGAATTCCACCTACGCGGTGGAATTGGTAAAAAAGTATTGCCAAAAGAAATAAAAATTGCTATTATTTGTTTTGAAAATAAAATGGGAAAAATCATCTCTATTACAAATCAAAAAGGTGGTGTCGGTAAAACTACAACAGCCATAAATTTAGCTACATCATTAGCATATTATGGCAAGGATACGTTAATTATTGATATGGACCCTCAGGCTAATGCAACAAGTGGTATTGGGATTGAAAAAAATAGTATAAAAAAAAGTATATATGACATCCTTTTAGAAAAAGAAAAAATTAAAGAGACAATTATTCCAACTGCTATTGAATGGTTGGATATTGTCCCTTCTCACCTGTCGCTGATTGGTGCAGAAGTAGAACTTGTAAGCCTTTTCCAAAGAGAAACACGTTTAGCTAATGCTTTAAAGGAGGTTGTAAATTCGTATGATTATATCTTTATAGACTGTCCTCCCTCATTAGGGCTACTTACAATTAACAGCCTTTCTGCAAGTGACTGTGTTATGATTCCTATTCAGTGTGAATACTATGCTTTGGAAGGTCTAGGACAGCTTATGCACACCTTAGAGTTAGTCAAAAAACATCTAAACCCCACCTTAAAAATCTGTGGAGTTCTTCTTACTATGTTTGATATAAGGGTAAATCTTTCCTCTCAGGTTGTAGAAGAAGTAAGAAAATTTTTTGGTGATAAGGTTTATTCAACAATTATTCCAAGAAATATTCGTATCTCCGAGGCACCTGGTTTTGGTAAACCTGTTCTTCTATACGATGCTAACTCAAAAGGAGCAATTGCCTATTTAAATTTAGGAAAAGAGTTTTTGAGCAAAAACAATATATCAACTGAGGAGTAAAATAATGCGCAAAGCATTAGGAAAGGGTATAGAAGCATTAATACCAAAATCGTCAGATGTTGAAGAAGAAAATATAATTTTTATTCCTGTAGATAAAATAAAATCAAATAAAAACCAACCTCGCTCTCATTTTGATGAAAATAAAATAAATGAGCTTGTCCTATCTGTAAAAGAAAAAGGAATTGTCCAGCCTGTTATTGTCAGTTCTAATGGAATAGATTACAGTTTAATAGCTGGGGAGAGAAGATTATTAGCTGCAAAGAAAGCAGGGCTTGATAAGATACCTGCTATAGTAAAAAAGGTAAGTGATATTGAAGCATTAGAACTTTCCTTAATTGAAAATTTGCAAAGGGAAGATTTAAATCCTATTGAAGAAGCACTGGCGTATAAAAAACTTAATGAACAGTTTAACCTTACTCAACACGAGATAAGTAAAAAGGTAGGTAAAAGTAGAACAGTCATAACAAATATGCTAAGGCTTCTTTCTTTACCTGAACCAATTAAAGAAAAACTAATTTCAGGAGCAATTACCATTAGTCATGCAAGAACTATACTTACATTAAAAACAGAAAAAGAACAACTTGAACTTTTAGATAAAATTCTAAAACAAGGGTATACAGTAAGAAAGGTTGAAAAGACTGTATCAAAAAAGAAAAAAAAGAAAGAAAAATTACCTGAGATTGCTCATCTTGAAGAGTCTTTACAAAGGATTTTTGGGACAAAACTTAGAATTCAAATGGCTTCTTCTGGTAAAGGTAAAATAGAAATTAGTTTCTATTCTTTAGACGATTTAGAAAGGATTGTAGCATTAATGAAAAGGCATAAAGATGGAAAAGGAATCTGAGAAAATTAGAAAAAGAATATTGGGTATGATTGAACTCTTAGAAAAAAGATTATCGAGGAATAAAAAAGAAGAATCCGATTCAACTGATAAAAACAATAAGAGACCAGAGGATAAATAAGAATTAAAAAAAATAAGAGCCCCGAATAAATTCGGGACTAATATTTTCTAAAAATTTTTTACTCATTACATTCGGAAAAAATTAAGGAAATCTAATAGGAGGCTTTATGAAAAAACTTATGTGTTTTGGAGTAGTTGTATCTTTAAGTTTGTTTTTAATTAATGGATGTGCCGGACCATCAAAAATGCTCATTGGAAAACAAACAGTTGTAGAAACAAGTGCTCCTAAACCACCCTCTTGGATTTTAATTCCATTTGAAGAAAAAAATGACACAATGTATTTTAGCGGTGCTGTTAAAGGAGTTTATGACTATGCTGTTGGAGTCAGACAAGCAAAAGCAGAAGCTGTAAAAAACATTGTTGAATCCGTCAAAACAAAGGCAAGAACAGAATTTGTCTCTAATACTCAAGGTTCTAACTTAAGCCCTGAAGAGCTCGGAAAGTTTGTCTCTGACGGGGTTGCAATGACTGCTGATAACTTAGAAGTAAGTGGTATTATGTCAAAAGAAACCTATTATGAAAAGGTAGAAGAAATTACCGAAGCGGGCGTAAAATACTTCTATAATTGTTATGTATTATTGGCTTTACCTGTAAAGGATTATAAAATTGCAAGACAAAAAGCCATTGAGAATTTAGCAGCAAAAGCACGAGCCGAAAATAATAAAAAAGCTGAAGAAACTGCAAAAAACCTTTTAGAAAAATTAACTGCAAAATAAAAAAACCAGTTTTTAATTTCTAATCTGTGCTACTTGCTGCTCATTCTTTATATGTTTACCATTTTGAGAGAATCCAGCATCTAAAATTCTTAATTAATATCTAGCTATTTTCATGAAAAAATTTATAAGTGTTATTGCTATACTTTCAGTTTCTGTTTCATTAGGTCTCTCTAAAATAACCTACTCTTCTTCAAAGAAAAAACCAAAGTGGATAACCCATCCTCCTTCTGATAAAATAAACCTTTATTTTATTGGTGCAAAGACAAAGGCATCTTCCTTAGAAGAGGGAAAAAAGTCTGCTATTGAAGGGGTTGTAAAAGAAATTGTAGATTATTTTGGTATCCAAGCCGAATCTACATATGAAGAAACAAAAAGCTATTTTACTTCTCAAATAAAGGATAGACTTAAAACAAAAGGAAAAGCAGAGATTAAAGGTATATCTGTTAAAGAACTATATTATGAAAAAGAAAAGATTGGAAATGATATTTATTATAATGTATTTGTATTAATAAGTTATCCTCTAAAAGAAGCTCAAAAAGAAAAGGAAAGATTAAAACAACAGAATAAAAGAAAGATTATAGAAGCCAGAAATGCATTCAACATCGCAAAGAGCAGACTAAAAGAAAAACAGATTACATTAGCACTTAATGGATTTTATGAATCTTTAAATCTTTTAAATCAAGCATGGGGATGTTCAGCTCTGAAAAGAGAAATTATTAATGAAGCATCGGTTGTGTTACAAAACATCAAAATAAAAACCCTCCCATATGAAAAAAATGGAAAAACAACAACAGGGCTTAAGAATCCTCTGAAGATTAAATTAACATATAAAGGAATACCTTTAAGGAATTATCCTGTAAAATTTCATTTTATTGAAGGAACAGGTTTGTTACAAAATAAGGTCTATACTGATGAAAATGGAGTTGCATCAAGTAAAGTAAGTAGAATTAATCTGGCTTTACAAACCAATATCGTTGAAGCATCTATGATTCAGGATATACTTCCTGATTTTACACCTGCGAAAGCTACATTTATCTTTTCTTCTTCTGGAGAGTCTTTTCCACTTCTTACAAAGCTCTACAATCTCTCTTTTAAAAGCGATGAACTAAAGGAAGAAATAGGCATTAATAAAAACGGTAAGTTAAATGCTATTCTGAAAATCCATATACCAACTCCAACAACAACCCAACAAATAAACCTAAGAATAAATAAAGTTCCTGAAGGAACGGTTGTATTTAATAAACCAAAACAGTGTATTGATACAGAAGGTATTGAATTTACAGATATTGAAAAGAATGTTGAGTTTTTCTTAGACGAAATAAAAAGAAATAACCAGAAAGAAACTTATCTTTCCCCATTTTTAGCTAAAATTACAATAAAGAACTTCAAGACAAAAGAGTTTAAAAATCCTTATTCAAGCGGTTCATTTAAAGGCATTGAGAACATCGCACTGGAATTGAAACTTTTCTATGGAAAGTAAGAATTTGAAATAATCTCTTACATCGGAGAATTTTTTTATGTCTTTTTTATAATTCTCTAATCTTATGTAACATTTTCATTTACAGAATAAAGAGATAGAAGGAGGTTTAATGAAAAATTATGTTTTATTCCTAATAGGTATTATAATACTTTCTTCTTGTGCCACGGTACCTATAGAGAAAGAATCTAAATATGTTGGACCTAAAAAAAGAATTGCTGTTATGGACTTTGAAAACAAAGTTCCCTCTTCGGAATATAATATTGGAACTGGAATGACTGAGATGTTAATAACCGCTTTATATGAAACTAATAGATTTATTGTTTTAGAAAGAAAAGCAATTAATGATGTGATTAAAGAACAAGATTTTGGGTTAAGCGGTAGAGTACAAAAGGATACCGTTTCAAAAATTGGAAGAATCTTAGGAGCACAACTTTTAGTGAGAGGAGCTGTTACTGAGTTTGACCCTGGTAGTGGCGGTGCAGTGGGGGGTATTATCAGAAACTTCGGAATAGGCATTGCCCAAAGAACAGCAAAAGTAGCTGTTGATATTAGAATGTATGATGCTACAACTGGTGTAATACTTGAATCTAAAAGAATTGAAAAATCTGCAACAGCTACAGGACTTGCTTTTGTTACTCATAATTTTGGAACAGCTGGCTTTACAAAAACTCCTATTGGAAAAGCAACACGCTCAGCCATTAAAGAAATGGTAAAATATATTGTAAAAAAGATGGATGAAATACCTTGGGAAGGAAGGATTGTAAAGGCTTCTGGAAATAAGGTTTATATTAATGCAGGGAAAAACAGTAATGTAAAATTGGGAGATGTGTTTGCTATTTATAAAAAAGGAGAAGAACTAATTGACCCTGCTACTGGGTTAAAACTTGGCAGTGAAGATACATATGCAGGAAGTATTAAAATAACACAGGTTATGGAGAAGTATGCCATCGGAGAAGCGGTTGAGGGAACTGGTTTTGATAGAGGAGATTTGGTAAGAATACCTTAAGATAAAATCCATCCCTGAACCACTTCGGGTGTCAGGGTAGGGGTGAAGTGTGTTAGAGTTTTAGTCTTAAAGAGATTCTGTGGGTATTTCCTAACACCCCATAGGGAACAAAAGCATAATCTAAATGAATAGATTTGTATACTAACCCTAAACCACTACAAAATCCAGAAAGTACACCTAAATCAGTATTTGATTTATATCCTATTCTTAACGCGCATTCCATATTATGAAGTATCTTTAATGTATATTCAGCTCCACAGTGCACATTAATATAGTTATCAAATGGAACGTTTACATCTAACCCTAATAAAAGAGCATCTCTATCTAATGAAGGATTATGTAGTAGAGTATAACTTACTCCCCCTTTTATTACCAAAGGTAATGGGTCTGCTTCATCTATAAACTTCATTTTTGTACCAATATTCTGGACAGCCAAGCCTGCTTTTAAGTTTCGTTTTATTTTATATAATGCCGAGACATCGGATGCAAAAGCATATGCTGATTTTTCAACTATAAATGACCTTATAAATTTGAAATTTATACCTAAAGAAAGTTTATCATTATACTGAGTAGCATATGCCAGATTAAGCGCCAAATCATAAGCCTTTGCTTTCTCTGGGTCAGAATCTTCATCTTCTCTTTTCTCAATTCCACCCATATAAAGATAAGTAATATTTGTCCCTATTATGCCTTTTATTTTTTCAACTGGCTGTGCATAAGCAAGATATTCATACTTTACTCCTTGGAACCATTCTATATGCATTGCTGAAATCTCTTTATTCTCAAGTAGAGCAAGACCTGCCGAATTCCAATAAATTGAGTTGATTCCTTCAGCAACACCTGTATAGGTTTCACCCATTGCTACAGGTCTTGCTCCAACACCTATCTTAAGAAAAGGACAAGCAGTTGTTCCAGCTTTTTTTGCGATATCACCGAAACTAACCGTAAACATTGTGCTTACAAAAAATAAAGACAAAATTAACCTTTTCATTATGTACCTCCCACTTGACTCAATATGAAACACCTATCTTTTTGCTCTACACTGTAAAATAATACCCACTATATTTTCCAAAATATTACTTTATCACAGCTATTTTTACAACTGAATGGTAATCTCCAGCCTCAATATAACAAAAATAAACGCCACTCGCTACTCTTTTTCCTGACTGATTTGTTCCATCCCATTCTATTCCATCTGGTAACCCTGCGTATGTCCGTCCAGCCTGTTGTTTACCTTTATCAATCTTTCTTACAATCTCTCCAGCAAGATTAAATATCTTTGCAACTACATCCACATAGGTGGTTTCACTTCCCGGAATGGAATACTTAACCACAGTTGATTCCTCTCGGGCTGGATTGAAAGGATTCGGGTAACAGTATGAATCAAATGTGTTACCACTGTATACTCTTTTTGACGGCCTTGTTTTAAATACAGCGTATTTAGCCGTTTTCTGTTCTTTTGTAGCAAGAAGTCTACCTAATCGTCTTGGATTTTTCACATATGAAATGCTTGTCACCTTTGATACTTCAGGAACCTCAATTGCTACTGTATGATTAATTGGATTAATATCAGGAAGTTGATTCTCCATACCCGTTGGCTCTTCCCAGATATCCTTTTCAGGGTTGTATCTCCATATCTCAAGTTTTTCAACATCCTCTACTTCTGTTGGGTCATAATTTAACTCTATCTTTAATACACCTCCTGAGTTAACATCAACATTTGAAGCAATCTCATACACATCACCAGCAGTAAGGTCCCTTATATCAGAAACCGTCGGGTCATTCTCTTGTGCGCATCTTTTCATTGTCAAAGTAGGATTCGTAATAGAATCGTCAAGTTGACCAGCATCTATCTCAATCTGAGAACCATCCTCCATACTTATCTCCCCTCCTCCTGATACTTCATATTTAATATCCTGGTCAATCTTTTTATTAAGCACATCCTCTTTTGTACTTAGATTAACAGTTGCAACTGTTGTTCTTACTCCATCTGTTCCTTCAACCTCAAGGGTAATTACATTAGCATCTTTAAAGCTTTGAGGAACCTCTGCGGATAAAGGATTAAATATATATGAATAAGTGTTGTTTCCATTATCTTTTATAGATATAGAGTTAGGTTGATAAGTATCATCACCACTTGAAAACTTTAGGGTCGGCGTACTAAAAAGTGGTTGTCCTAATGTATCAATAAAAATTTCAAGTTTACCAGAAACCACTGTGGTTTTAATCTTAAACAAAGGAGGTATTGCTTTCATAACAAAATCAAATCCTGTAATATCTGTTCCTGTTGTGGTGGTAGATACACTTAAAGGTTCAAAACCAGCTGCTACAACAAAAATTTTGTATTCAGAAGACAGTAAATCAACAATACTATACTCACCTGACTCATTTGTATAAGTAATATAAGGAACGGTTTCACTTAACTTTTCTCTTTTATTAATGGCAATTACCTTTGCATTATAAAGCCCTTTAGCAACAGGTACCTTTTGTCTAAAAACTGTGCCTGAGATAGAAGATGTAGCATTATCCAGTATGATAGTCACATTTTCTTCTGAATTCTTCTTTTCAATCTTTACTCTTTTTGCCTTTGAACCAAATCCATTTGCTGTAACAATAATTTTATAACTACCCACAGGTAAACATGTAAAACTAAATGAACCATTTTCGTCGGTCGTCTTTTTCTTTTCAAAACCACATCCAGTAAGTTCAATATATGCATCCTTTATTGCATCTCCATCTTTATCCTTGACTGTACCATTTACTGTTGATGGAAGTTGACCACTAAAATCAAAAACCACTTTCCCAGGTACCTTAACTTTCCCAACAACAGGAGGCAAAAATGGAGTCATTGCAATTCCCATATACTCACCAGGTTCAACACCATTTAGTACCATATTAAACTCATCAAGAGGGCCGGTTTCATTTTCTTCATTAGGAGGAGGTGGAACAGTAAAAGCTGTTATAAAACGGCTATCTTCACTTAATAACGCTAACATAGGAGGTGTAAACTCCTCTTCACCAATTATTTCAGGACCAGCTTTTTCTACAGGTGCTATATCCATTATCTCTTTTCCATTCCATTTCAAAGTGCAATACAATGTTGTATCAGATAAAGCAACAGGGTCCATTATTATCTCTTTTGTATCCTCTTGATTTATCAAAACTTCCTTTTTTGAATTTAATACTATCATTGAATAACAATTATTAGATTCTTTTGTTTCATAATAGTTCTTAAGATTATGAATTCTTGGAGAAAGATATTTCTTTTCTAATCTTGAACCATCAGCAGAAACTACAAATCCAGGTCCCTGATTTTCAGGATAATGATACTTCACTAAATATAAATCATATACTCCTGGTTTTAATCTTTCCTCCTTAAAATATCCCTTATACTCTCCAGGACCACTTTGGGTCCATTCCAAAAATGGGTCCAGCATTATAGGTGCCTGCGTAAATACAAAATCCTTTAAGGAATCTATAGTCAATTTGTATCCACTTGGCATACCTATTATCTTATACTCAAAATACCGCCACCCTTCAATATCTGATGGCAACTTACTATCAATATGAAGAATACCACCCCTTTCAAGTCTTATATCAATAACATTTTTTCCTGGTTTTAACGTTAAATTGGGAATAAACGCCGATACATAAGGAAACGCTTCTTCAGTATTAGTTTGAGGATTCCATTTTCCTCCATAACTACATAAGGTGTATCTGGGACCAGGAACCAGACCTTTAAGTGTGTATACCCCTCTATCTGAAACAGGAGCAAATCCCCATCCCAATGGTCCTCCTATATTTATCTCCATATGACAACTACCTTCGCTCTTAGGATTAAAAACCTCTCCCTCAGGAGTTTTTATTACCCCTGTCACTTCAGCCGCTTGTGTCATCTGCAACTTAATACCTGAGGCATTTGGCTGGGAATTAGTAATCTTAACACACACGCTATCCTCTCCCCACGTAATCATAGCTAAATCACTTTTTAAAACCTTTAGCTTTAACTCACCAGTTGGAAGGTTTTCTAATTTAAACTTTCCATCACTATCGGTCTTTGTTGCGTATAAAGATGGGGTATTCTCAGAAGGAAGATATGCCAATACTGTTGCATCAGCAACATAACTGTCATCATCCACATTCTTAACCCTTCCAGAAATTGAGCCAGCGCCTTTCTCATTAGAAAAACTTATGCTAATTATTAAAGGAGAATCTTTTGTCCCTAATTGAGCTCCTAATCCATTTGTGTCACTTGATATTACAATTTCAGTCCATTCACCGTTTATTGTTCCTGAACTAA
>CAYYAU010000027.1:0-9438 GCA_964469765.1 uncultured Clostridia bacterium
CTTCATCTCTTCTCACTCCTACAAAAGAAAAAAACAAATTAACTATTTTTATATCGGGGCGGTCGGACTTGAACCGACGACCTCTTGCTCCCAAAGCAAGCGCGCTAAACCAACTGCGCCACGCCCCGATTTAATGATAATTTATAGCAAAATTTTTGTTGTAAAGCAAGAGATTTTGTTGTTGACAAAATAAATGTAAAGAGTTAAAATTTTATACAAATTTATATCCTTATATTTATAAGAACAATAGCTATGAGTATAAAGGAAAAAATTAAATTTTTTAGTCAAAAACAGCTAATAAAAACTATCTTAAAGCTTCTTTCAAGAAGTTCTGAGAAGAGCCTTTTAAAAGCTATTCATTTAGCAAAACTCTTTATTCCTAAAGATTTAAATGATATAAGAAGACAAGCTAATGGCCTTGAAGAGGTCATTCAAAAGGGCCATCCTGCAGTTCAACTTTATAAAAGACTTATTAAAAATCTAAGTAGAAATTGTTTTTCAAAACTTGTTGAAAATTTCTTTATCAATGCATGTCTACAAGGTAATACAAAAAGGTTTAATTATCAACAGAAGTACGGTGTAATACCACCGTGGCTTTTTGTTATGAGCCCAACTATGAGATGTAACTTAAATTGTGTGGGGTGCTCAACAAGGGAATATAACAAAGCCACAGATCTACCATTTAGCTTAATGGATAGGGTAATGAATGAAGCAAAACAAATGGGTATTTACTTTGTCACAACTCAGGGTGGTGAAATGTTTGTGAGAGAGGATATGTTTGATTTTTATAAAAAACACAGCGACGTTTATTTTCAGGTCTATACCAATGGGACATTAATTGATAAAAAAATGGCAAAAAGAATTGAAAGATTAGGTAATATAGCTCCTGCAATAAGTCTTGAAGGTTTTGAAAAAGAAACAGACGAAAGACGAGGTAAAGGTGTTTTTAATAAGGTAATGCGCGCAATGGATAATCTAAAAGAAACAGGAGTTATGTTTGGGTTCTCTGTTACTGTCACAAGAAATAATGTGGATGTTATTACAAGTGACGAATTCTTTGAAATGCTTATTGAAAAAGGATGTTATTTTGGATGGTATTTTTTATATATACCTATTGGAAGAAATCCTGATTTATCTTTAATGGCAACACCTCACCAAAGACAAAAAGTAAGAGAAAAGATTGAAAAGGTGCGTGAAACTTCTCCAATATTTATAGGTGATTTCTGGAACGATGGGCCTGCTGTTGGCGGATGTATTGCTGGAGGAAGGAGATATTTTCATATTAACAATAAAGGTGATATTGAACCATGTGCATTCTTCCATTATGCTGTTGATAATATCAAGAATAAAACCCTTGCTGAGGCTCTAAACTCTAATTTCTTTAAAGCAATCAGAAAAAGACAACAATCAGATGAGGCTGCAGAACCATATAGTAGAAATCTTCTTACTCCTTGTTGTATAATTGATCAACCATGGATATTAAGAGATACAGTAAAGGAGTTTAAAGCCTACTCTACAGATGGGACAAACACCTTATTTAATGAAAAGATAACTAAAGGGCTTGACGAATATAGTAAAGTTCTACACCAAATAACAGACCCCATCTGGGAACAAAAGAAACAAAAGAAAAACTCTTCACAAAAATCCCACGAGAAAATTAATTCTTTTCATTCAATGCCATCTCAACCTTAAATAAATCAAGGGTTCTTTAAATTCATTACTTTATTTTTTCTTCTTATTTTTTTATGATATTGAACTGCAAATCTATGTGCTTCATCTCTTATATGTTGCAACAAATGTATAACCGGTGAAGATAAATCTAATTTCAGGTTCAGGTGGTTATTCAAATAGAGCCGCTCCTCCTTCTTTGATAAACTAATAACTGAGACCTTATCATCTATTTTAAGTTCCTTTAATGTTTTTTTTACAATATTAAGTTGCGCTATTCCTCCATCAACCAGAAGCAGATTTGGAAAGGGTTTTTTCTCCTCAATAAGCCTTTTAAATCTTCTTTGAATAACTTCATTTATCATTTTTACATCATTTATTCCTTCTGACATTTTTATTTTAAATCTTCTATACAAAGAAAAATCAGGCCATCCATCTTTAAATACCACAATAGAGCCAACCGCTTGTTTTCCAGCGATGTTTGAAATATCAACTCCTTCTATATATTTGGGTTTTACTTTTAATTTAAGAATACCTTTCATTGCTGATATAACTTCGTCCTTTTGGGATAAATATTTCTTTATTTCAAAAACCCTTGTAAGGTTTACTTTTTCGTTCATCCGTTGTATATCTTGAATCTGTTCCTTTAATAATTGAGCTTTTTCAAAGTAAAGATTGTCAGCGGCTTGTTTCATCTCTTTGTTAAGTTGAGTAAGCAGTTTTTCCTTTTTCCCTTTTAAGAGAAGAACCGCTTTTTTTACCATCTCTTCGTAATCCTCTTTAGATATCTCTCCAATACAAGGCGCTAAACACTGCTTTAAATTATAATCAAGGCAAGACTGTGGATTTCTATTTTTCTTAATTTTATTGAATAAAATTGAGTTGCATCTCCTTAAAGGAAATATTTTTTGAATAACCCTTAATGTTGTTCTTAATGAACCCACATCGGGAAAAGGACCAAAGTATCTATTACCTTTTTTCTTCTTTCGTGTTAATATAAGCCTGGGAAAATCCTCTTTTGTAAGTTCTATATAAGGATATGTTTTATCATCCCTTAATGCAATGTTATATTTTGGGTGAAAGTGTTTAATAAGTTCATTCTCTAATATTAAAGATTCTTGTTCATTTTTTGTAAGGATATATTCTATATCAGAAACATTAGAAATTAAGGATAAAGTTTTTAAAGAAAGGTTGTTTGAGGAATGAAAATAGCTAACCACTCTTTGTTTTAATTTTTTTGCTTTGCCAATATATATTATTCTTTTTTTTCTATCTTTCATAATGTAAACACCCGGAAGAGATGGAATTTTGTTAATTTTATCTTTTAGTTTCATAATTTATTATCGGTATTATCTCTCTTAACAGATTTTCTCATAAGATTGCGAACAAGATTAATCTCTTCGGAATGTAACAAAGCAGAAAAAACAAGGTAGGAACCTGTTCCAATAAATAATCCTAATACCACTATTAATAAGGTTGATAAATTATTGGTAAACTTTAAAAATATAAATAAACTTATTCCCATTGCTATTGAAGAAATTATAATCTTAAATAAAGAGTTTCTTATATCCAAAAGACCAATTCCACCAATCTTTTTTCTAAACTTGATAAATAAAATAAGTAAATGTAAATATCCTGAAATTGAAGTAGCTAATGCAATTCCTTTTATCCCTAACGGGAACATTAAAATTAGATTTAATACTATGTTTACTACCAGAATAATAGTAGCAATCAGAACAGGGGTAAATGTATCTTGATAGGAATAGAATGCCGAAACAAACAGTTTCATTCCAGAATATGCAATAATCCCAATTGAATAAAAAAGAAGTGCCCCATATGTAAGTTGTGTGGAATATGAAGTGAACTTGCCTCTTTCAAAAAGCAGTTTAATTATTGGTTTCCCAAGAAAAATAAGTCCAATTGAGGCAGGTAAAACAAAAAAGAGTATTATTCTTATTCCTTTAATCAGCGTCTGTTTTACTTCAAATCTATTCTTTTGAGCAAAGGCACTAGACATAAGTGGTAACGAAACAGTAGCAACAGCAGTGCCAAATAATGCTAATGGAAGTTGCATAAGTCTATTTGCATAATATAGAAATGAGATGCTCCCTTCCCTCAACAGAGAGGCACACATTGTATCTACAAATATGTTGATTTGATGAACAGAAAAACCAACAGCAGCTGGAATAAAAAGTAAAAAAATCTTTTTTATTCCGGGATGGCTTATAATTTTACGATAACCATCTGTTATTATGTTTTTTATTGATGAAAATGTTAAACCCAATCCATTTTTATATATAGATGGAATCTGAAATAAAAACTGAAAGAATCCACCTAATACTACAGCAATTGCTAAACCAATTACTGAATTTGTAGACGGGTATATAAATAAAATATAAAAAATAATAGTTAAATTAAGCAAGGTAGGAGAAGAAGCAGGAATAAAAAATATCCTTAAGGAATTAAGAACCCCTAATGAAAATACTGCAAGTCCAATAGCTAATATGAAAGGAAATAAAATCCTTGTCAGGGTTATGGTCAAGGATAGTTTTTCACCTTGAGAGACAAATCCAGGAGCAACAAGTTTTACAATAAATGGTGACAAGATTACTCCTAAAATAGTAAATGCTACAAGAACTACAATAAGAATAAAACCAAAATAATGAGCAACCTTTTTTGCTTCTTTTTTATCTTTTACTAAATAAGAACTAAAAACAGGAATAAATGATGCAGATAGAGAACCTTCTCCCAAAAGATTTCTCAAAAGGTTAGGAATTCTATAAGCAACAAAGAAACAGTCAGTAACCATTCCTGCTCCAAATATCTGTGCTATTAGCATATCCCTTATATATCCCAAAACTCGCGAGCAGAAGGTAGCAAGACTTACATTTGTAACTGATTTTACAATACGTGTTCTTGACATTTTTTCTTTTTTTTGCTAAAGTTCTATATCAAACTAACTGATACTGGATGAATCAGTATAAATATTATGTAGTTTCTTTATTGGCATTAGAATTATTCTCGTTAAGGAGGAAATAATGGCAAAATTAAAAGGTGGAAGACACACTCAATCAAAAAAAGCTCATCGGCAAAACATAAAACATTATCAATACAATTTAAGTAAAAAAGAAGAAATAAAAAGACTCATTAAGGCTATAAAAAAAGCTGTAAACAATAAAGAGTTAGAAAAAGCTAAATCACTTTTCAAAGAAGCTCAATCAAAGATTGATAAAGCTGTTAAAAAAAGTGTGTTTCATTACAAAAAAGGAGCACGAAAAAAATCTCGCCTTATGAACCTAATTAATACAATATCTTCATCTCCTCAATAATTTCACAAAACCGAACCTGGAGCGGTTATGGAGACCACTAACCTCTCTAAAACAAAAAATGGAGGAAGTTGTGTTGTTTTAAAAGACCTATCCGCCTCTAAAAAATAATTAAAACATTTCTTTAACTCCTCCAGGGTAAAATTATCAATCTCTTTTTGAAAGTGAGGATGGTAAAAATCACTGATATTAAGTTCTCTTTTTACTTCTAATAAACTTTTTGTTTTTAACAATACCTTTGCATATATTAGTTTCCTGAACCAATTCACAATGAAATTTAACACCTTTAAATGATAAATGTTTTGTAACTTTAGATTCTGTATAATTTCTAAAGCCCTTTCTTTATTCTTTAAACTGATTGCTTCTGTAAGTGCATATATATTTTGTGTTTTAGTTTCTCCTCTTATTGCTTCCACATCTTCTAAAGTAATCATTTTTTTATCACCTGTAAAAATAACAAGCTTCTCAATCTCATTCTTTAAATCTAAAAGATTATCCGTTAAATTAAATAAATACTCACAAGATAAAGAATCAATCTCTTTGTTAAATCTTCTCAATGTCTGTTTAATACGGAAGAAAATATCCTTTTTATCTAAATGCCATAGAGTAATAACATTAACCATTTTGTTTATGGTAAAATATATTCCTTTTTTTAGATTGATTTTTTCTTGAGCAACAAGAATTAAACAAGAGGAGGGGTTTGGATTCTCAAGATATGGGAAAAACTTCTCCCACTGCAGATTAGACCAGCTTTCTATCTCCTTTAGCACAACAACTCTTTTTTTTGATGAAACCGGTAGCATTAAAAGAAGATTTATTACATCAACAGGAGCTGATTGAGAAGCATAAACAACATCAAAATCAAAATCTTTTGTTTTGACATTTATAAGTTTTTCTTTTATTAAATCAATAATCTCTTCTTTTAAAAGATTCTCTTCTCCTTCTAAAAGATATACATTATCAATTTTACCTTTTTCTATTAAGTTCATTACTTGAGAGTATTTCATATTACTAAAAAGCGAATTATTGGATTCCTAACTCTGACTCAATCTCACTTTTCCATCCATAAGCTGTTCTTTTCACAATATCTTCTGATAGTGTCTGTACAAGCCTATCTTGGGCTTCCTCTTCAGTCTCAACTACCTCACCAGCCTGAGAGGTAACATAATACCTTACATACTCTTCAATTCCACCTTGATAACCACCATTTACCGAGTGTCTATAATCTCTCCATAAAATTTCATTCTTTTTCAAATCCCAAAAGGTTAAATTAACAACCACCCATAATTTATATTGTTCAACAACATTATTTGCATCGTAAGAAATTGGTTCTAACCTGTACTCAACAATTTCTCCAAGTAACATACCATCGGCTTCACTTTTGTTTGTAACGCCAAGTTTACCGTCTCTTAAAAACTCGTCAATTACCGCTTCTGTCAGTTTATCTTCCAATCCATATTTGGAGGTTTTATTTACAAAAACAGGGATATATATGTTATGAATATACTCTGGCAACACCTCTGTTGGAACATAACTACATCCACCTAATAAAAATAGCACGTAAAAAATAGCAAATAGAAAAAGTTTAATAAAAATTCTCTTTAACATGTTTACCTCCTAATACTATTCTCGTCCCTTGATATCTATTCAACAACAATATTAATTAATTTTTGTGGAACATAGATAGTATTTTTTATTTTTTTACCATTTATATATTTTTTAACCTTTTCTTCTTCTAAAACCTTTTCTAAAATTCTTTCTTTACTCCACCGAACATTAATATTAACTCTGTGTCTTAATTTACCATTTATCTGTATAACAATCAATCTTTCTTTTATCTTTAATAATTCGGGATTGTAGTGTGGCCATTGTTGTTTTGCTAACATCAGTGGTTCGCCAATCATTTCCCACAGTTCTTCACATATATGGGGAGCAAAAGGATAAAGTATTTTTATTAAGTTTTTATATATTTCCTTTAAACTAGAAGGGTTTAATTTAAAATAATTACTTTGATAAAGCAGATTAACTACTTCCATAATAGCTGCAATAGCTGTATTAAATTGGAACCTCTTTATATCCTCTTCAACCTTTTTGATTGTAAAATGAATCTTTACTTCAATTTTAGTTTTTTCATTAGCATCTTCATAATCAGCACTATGGGCATTTAGAATTTTAACACCTAATCTCCAAAACCTATTTAAGAATCTGAAACATCCATTTATACCTTTATCACTCCATTCTAAATCTCTTTCAGGTGGAGAGGCAAAAAGAATAAATAGTCTTATTGAATCAGCACCATACTTCTTAAGCATATCATCCACACTAACAACATTTCCTTTTGACTTAGACATCTTTGCTCCATTTTTTATAACCATCCCTTGACATAGAAGGTTGGAAAACGGTTCAGTTATATTTTTTAACAAACCGATATCCTTAAGTGCCCTTGCAAAAAACCTGCTATATAAAAGATGCATTATTGCATGTTCTATACCACCAATATACTGGTCAACGGGTAACCAGTATGCTGCTTTTTCCTTATCAAATGGAGCATCATTATAATGAGCAGAAGTATATCTATAAAAGTACCAGGATGAATCAAAGAATGTATCCATAGTGTCTGTTTCTCTTTTCGCCTTTCCATTACATCTTGGGCAGACTGTATTTACAAACTCATCACAACTAAGTAAAGGATTACCTTTCCCAGTAAACTTTATATTATCAGGAATGGTTACTGGAAGGTCTTCAACTCTAACAGGTACAACTCCACATCTTTGGCAGTAGACTACTGGGATTGGGGTTCCCCAGTATCTTTGACGAGAAATAAGCCAATCCCTTAAACGATACTGAACATCTTTTTTACCATATCCTTTTTCTTCTAAATACTTGGTAATTTTTTCCTTTGCAATTTCAGAATCTAAACCACTAAATCTATCTGAGTTAATCATTACACCCGGTTCAACATATGCTTTAGTCAACTTAGAGGAAGGTAATTTCTGCTCCTTTGGAATAATAACCTCTTTTATAGGTATATTATACTTCTTTGCAAACTCAAAATCTCTCTGGTCATGAGCAGGAACAGCCATAACAGCCCCTGTTCCATACTCTAATAATACAAAATTAGCAATATAAATGGGAATCTCCTCTTTAGTTAAAGGATGAATAGCATAACTTCCAATAAACATTCCTTCCTTCTCTCTATCTTCAGATGTTCTTGTAAATTTGTCTTCAATTACAACCTTATTTATGAACTTTCTTATTTTTTCTTCATTCTTTGTTCCTTGTATTAGTTCTAACACTAAAGGATGTTCAGGAGCAAATGTCAAAAATGTTACTCCATAAAGTGTATCAGGTCTTGTAGTAAACACAGGAATTTTTTTATTTATATCCTTTAATATAAATTCAACAATTGTTCCTTCACTTTTTCCAATCCAGTTTTTTTGCATTATTTTTACTCTTTCTGGCCATCCTTTAAGCTTATTTATATCTTCTAAAAGTGATGCTGTGTATTGAGTAATCTTAAGAAACCACTGTTCTAAACTCCTTATCTCAACAGAAGATGAACATCTCCAGCACTTTCCATCAATTACCTGTTCATTTGCTAAAACTGTTTTGCAATTAGGGCACCAATTGATTGGTGCTTTCTTTTTATAAGCTAAACCCTTCTCAAAAAACTTCAGAAAAATATATTGATTCCATTTATAGTATTCTGGTTCGCAAGTAATAACAAGTCTATCCCAGTCATAACTTAAACCTAACCGCTTTTGCTGAGTCATCATAGCCTTTATACAACTGTATGTCCATTCTCTTGGATGAATACCACTTTTTATTGCAGCATTCTCTGCAGGAAGACCCAATGAATCGTATCCCATTGGATAAAGAACATTGTATCCCTGCATACGTAAAAATCGGGTTAATGTATCCCCAATAGCATAGTTCCTTGTGTGTCCCATATGCAAGTCACCACTTGGGTAAGGAAACATCTCCAGAAGATAAAACTTCTTATTAGAAGACTCTTCAGCCTTAAAAAGTTTCTTCTCTTCCCATATTTTCTGCCATTTTGTTTCAATTGTTTGAAAATCGTATTTGTCCATATTTTTTTCGTATTTCGTATATCGTAGTTAGTATATCAAAAACGAGTATCAAGTATCCTGAAAATCATATGCTAAATCCAAAAGAGCCGGAGGTAAATCTGCCTCTGTTAGAAACTTAACAACTACAGAAAAACCTGTAAAATTCATTAAATTTATTATTCTTACATTCTCAAGAATATAAGAATATTATTTCAGCCATTGAGATAAATCAAATCCATTTGTTGATTAACTGATTAAAATCTTATTCCTGCATTTACTAAATACATATTTGAATCAGGATTATAACCTAACTGAATCTTTATTGGATGCTTTGGATTAAGTTTGTTGTGCTCATTGATAAACTTACGAAGATC
>CAYYAU010000028.1:0-9405 GCA_964469765.1 uncultured Clostridia bacterium
AATCCTAATTCATGAGCTTTATTGTCTTCTAATCTCATCTCCTTAGCAATTGCTACAGCATATTTTGCCACTCTATCTGAATGTCCTTTTGTATATGGATCCTTTGCATCAATAGCTCTAGCTAATGTTTGAATTGTGCCAAGATATGTGGACTGCATATTATAGTATAACTGCATATTCTCTAAACTTATTGCACCTTGATCTGCAAGAATTGTAAGAAGATGTAAGTCATTCTCTGTAAAAGGAGCTTTGTCTTTTTTATCTGCAACATTTAAGACACCTATTATTCTTTTGCTAATCTTTAAAGGAACGGCTATCACATTTTTAACCATTAATGGAGCTGATATAAATGACTTTGTAGAGTAATGGGGCAATTTTCCTCTTAAAAATCTAACATCACTTTCTAAATCCTCGCAGAGAATCGGTTCTCCTTCCTGTGCTACCCTACCTGCTATACCTTCACCTAATTTTACCTCAGTTTTACTCTTAACTTCATCCGGTATACCCTTTGATGCCACAATCTTCAACAAATTTGTCCCTTCATCTAAAAGCATAAGAGAACCTATTTCTCCTTTTGTAAGTTTACAAGCACTATTTACAATTAATTGACATAAAGACCTTTGGTCTATTTTCTCTCCACCAACTATCCAGAATTCATGAATATCTGCTAATACCATTAACAAATCATTTAAACCTTGAATATGTGTGTCTAATGCTTGCTTAGTCTTATCTAAATCTTTAGACAACTTATTTCTTCTATAAAGCAACATCAAAACAACTAATAAAAGAACAATTAACATAAATGAACTAAAAAAATAAAATCCTTCTTTCATAATTAATGTGCCCTTATAATCTCCTTAATTTTCATTATCCTTACGATATGACTCCGTGCAATCTCTTCTAACTTTGATTCAATAAAGCCGATGCTCGTCGTTATCTCAGGGATAAGAATATACTCTAAGGCATTGACTCTTCTCCTTACGCTTTCAATCTCTTTTGCCAATGCTTCTAAAATTAACTCTTTATTTGCAATCTCAAGCAATTTGGGAAATACCTCAATATACCGTTTAACTAACTCATCCATTAACAAAGGGGTCCTTATATCTGCAAAAAAAGGATGTACTTTTTTTTCTATATCAACGCTTAATTGAGGAAATGTTAAATTAAAAATATTTTTTTCTTCAGACTTATAATTCAAACTAATTGGCAAATTCTTTAAAGCACCTTCAATAAACTCTTCTGAGAAAATAGATGACAATGATAAATAAACTCTCTGGGCTTTTATAACTTCTTCTTCTACCTGTTTTCTTAGATTTTTAATCTCTTCAATAAGAGCAAGAAAAATCCTCATAAGCTCTTCTTCTTTTTCCTTCAAGAGTCTATACCCTCTCTGAGCTAAAATGAGTCTTTTTTTTAACCTTAATAGCTCAATCCTTGTTGGATTTACCGAAAATCTCATTTATCCGGACTCTTTCTTTGTTAGAATTTCGTTAAAAATCTATCTTAGATTTTAGAAAATTTATTCTTCCTATTCTTTCATATATTTGTCAATCTGTTCTTCCTTAACTCTCTTAAGTTCAGATTTAGGAATTATCTTCAAAATCTGCCATGCTAAATCTAATGTTCTTATGATATCTCTTTCTTCATCAGAGGCTTGTGCAACAAACCTATTCTCAAACTCATCTGCAAAAGAAGAAAATACCCTATCCACCTCTGTAAGGGCAGCTTCTCCTAAGATTACAGCCAACTCCTTTGCTTCTTTACCTCGAGCATAGGCAGCAAAAAGCTGAGATGTTACATTATTATGGTCTTCTCTTGTTTTTCCTTTCCCAATACCTTTTTCTTTAAGTCTGGATAAAGAAGGAAGTACATCAATAGGTGGAAATATTCCTTTATTATAAATTGACCTACTAAGAATAACTTGTCCTTCTGTAATATAGCCAGTTAAATCAGGAATAGGATGGGTCTTATCATCTTCAGGCATAGTAAGTATTGGAATAAGTGTGATGGAACCTTTCCTATTTTTTATTTTGCCAGCCCTTTCGTATAAAGTAGCAAGGTCAGTATACATATACCCAGGATACCCTCTTCTTCCAGGCACTTCTTTTCTTGCTGCAGAAACCTCCCTTAATGATTCACAATAGTTCGTCATATCTGTCAAAATCACAAGCACATGCATATCTTTCTCAAAAGCTAAATACTCAGCTGTGGTCAATGTAATTCGCGGAGTGGCTAACCTTTCAATGGCAGGATCATCCGCCAGATTTATAAAAACAACAACTCTTTCTAAAGCAGAGGTTTTCTGAAAATCCTTAATAAAATAATTAGCCTCTTCAAATGTAATACCCATTGCTCCAAATACAACAGCAAACTTCTCTTCTTTGCCCAGCACCCTTGCTTGTCGAACAATTTGAGCAGCTAATTCATTATGAGGAAGCCCTGAGCCAGAGAATATTGGGAGTTTCTGTCCCCTTACAAGCGTTGTCATACCATCAATCGCAGATATACCTGTCTGTATAAATTCAGAAGGATAATCTCTTGCGTAAGGATTTATCGGGACACCGTTTATATCCAACTTCTTCTCAGGAATAATCGGTGGACCTCCATCAATTGGTCTTCCCAAGCCATCAAATATTCTTCCTAACATATCTAAACTAACAGGCAACTCAATAGACTTTCCTAAAAATTTTATTTTACTGCCAGAAAGATTAATTCCAATAGTGCCTTCAAAAATCTGAATTAAAACCTTATCCTCATTTACCTCTAACACTCTTCCTCTTCTTACCTCTCCTGAGGAAAGCGTAATTTCAGCAATCTCATCATATTTTACACCAGTTGTATTCTCCACAAGAATCAAAGGACCGGAAATCCTCTGTAATGTCAAATACTGTTTTTCCATATTAATTCCTTTCAAGCGAAATAATCTCTTCTTTCATTTGTTCTTCCAGCTTATTAAATTCCTCCTCAGTCTTATAGTATTTCATCCTGGCAATCTTCTGGCGAATCTTTAAACCAAGAAGTTTATTAAAGTTTACTTTTTTATCCAAAGCCTTCAAACAATAATGATAAAAATCAATAATACACTTAAGCATTCTATACTGTATTTTTAAACCAGTATAAGTATCATCAGGATCAAAAGCATGCTGATGAAGAAAATCTTCTCTTATTGACTTTGCTATTTCTAAAACAAGTCTATCCTGTTCAGATATAGACTCAATCCCTATCAGTCTAACAATCTCAAGTAATGTTTCTTCTTGTTGCAGAATATTCATTGCTTCAGCACGAATCTTAAGAAAATCCTCTTTTACCTGCTCCTTAAGAAAACCTTTAATATTGTCCAAATAGAGAGAATAACTCTTAATCCAGTTTATAGCTGGAAAATGCCTCTGGTATGCCAGCCTATCTTCAAGACTCCAAAATACCTTTACCATTCGTAGTGTTGCTTGAACAACAGGGTCAGTTAAATCTCCGCCTGGAGGAGAAACAGCACCAATTAAAGAAAGAGAACCTTCCCTACTATTACTCCCTAAGGTAATTATTCTTCCTGACCGCTCATAAAAAGCCGCTACCCTTGAAGCAAGATAAGCAGGATACCCTTCCTCACCTGGCATCTCCTCCAATCTTCCTGATATCTCCCTTAAAGCCTCTGCCCAACGAGAAGTTGAATCAGCCATAATAGCAACCTTATACCCCATATCCCTAAAATACTCTCCAATAGTAACCCCAGTATAAATAGAAGCCTCTCTGGCAGCTACAGGCATGTTTGAGGTGTTTGCAATAAGAACTGTCCTTTCCATCAAGGACCTGCCTGATTTTGGGTCCTTAAGTTTAGGAAACTCCATTAAAACGTCAGTCATTTCATTGCCTCTTTCTCCACAACCAATGTAAATAATAATATCAGCATTTGCCCATTTAGCCAGTTGATGAAGAACCACAGTATTATGGTATATCATTGGTCCTACACCGCCAATGAAATTATGACTATCTGGAACCTCTAAATCATAAACATCACAGAAAGCATTAATCTCTTTTATTTCTACAATCTTATCAAAATAAATATGATTTAAATGGTTATATGCGATATTTTGTAAGTATGGGATTTTAATTACATTAGCAAACTTTTGAAACATTTTTCTACTCATTCTTTCACCAGACAAATAATTAAAGATCTCAACACCTGCTTTTTTCAATTGAAAATACGGTTTATTAACTAACTCATAAATCTTCCTTAAACAGGAAGGAGCAAAAGGTACTATGTCTATATTACTATAACTTAATTTTTCTGAAAGCAAATATCTTTTCAAACTTCTAAACTTAGAAAAGTTACCTATATAACAGTAATCATAGAATTTTTTAAGTTCATCTCTCCCAGAGATAAATATTCTATACTGTTTAAAACCATTGACAGCCTTTTCTTTGAACCTATTAAATATTCCTAAACGTAACAACAAATATGTAAATCCTGAAGAGATTTTATAACTAGCTGTAGAATATTCTATTTCTCCTTTCTTTTCATTAAAATATCCATCACATATAAAATATGCACCCAAAAAAGCACCGATAATTTTTTTGGGACTTCTAAATAGTATTCTATTTATATATCCCTTACGAGATTTTTGATATCCAGGAAATCCTAAATGCTTTAAAAATTTTACTAAAATACTACTTTCGATTATTATAGTTTTAACTGTGTTTACAATGGTTCTTTTTCCCGTGAGGTTGAATATTTTCTTAACAATTTTCTCGAAAAACTTTAGTATTTTTTCATCATTATTATAGAAACAGACACTATTTTGCTTCATATTACCATCGGCTAATAATAAACCCAAAAACATAGCCAAATTTTTATCAAACTTATCTGGGATTTTGACGCTTTTACTTGTTGTATCTCCTTTTATATACTTAAATTCAAATGAACAACTAACTTTTTTAAACAATTTCTTTACAAAACTTAAGGTTGGTTTATTCTTACCTTTAAAATACTTTACCAAAACCGCATAAGGAATTTTTAACACTTTGGCTATATTTTTTTTCGTCCCATATTGTTTTAAAAGTTGATTTATAAATAAAGGAACCTTATCTAACATTTTCTTCTCAACAATCCTGTTTTTTTCAAATATTTTCTCAACCCGGATTCTTTGAATTTTTCCTTTATAATCAATATACAACGGAGCCACAAGATAATCTCCAATCCTTAAATCTTGAGATTTTACTTCATTAAATGTTAAATTACCTTCAACCTTAAACAATTTATGCTGTGGAGTAACCTTTATCTTTTTACCTGTTCGGGTTCTTATTTGTATTAGCTTATCCGTTTTCCCCTTATAAACAACCCTTACTTTTGACTTAATAATCTTTCCATTCTGATAAGAAAATACATAAAAGGGTTTATTCAAAATAGTATATTCCTCATTGTCATTTTTAACCTTTTTCCCTTTATCTTTATATTTTTTATAAATCTCTTTTATAGGTTTTAACTCTCCTGTACTCAAAAAAACAGGGGTTTCACCTGTAACACACTTACCGCTCCCAAATGGTCCTGGAATACAAGCAGTACCACCTTTTGTTATTGGAAAGAAGGTATCAATCACCCTTGTTCCTGTAACAAGCGGTTCATATGTTGGTAACTTCTTTTTAAATGGCCTTTCTTTTCTTACCGGCCATTTCTGAATAAGATTAACCTCTACAACATTTCCTGATTTCTCATCTTCAATTTTACATATAATATCATTAACTGTAAACTGGCCACTTTTTATTTCAACAATTTTACCACTTACACCATAAGGAATTAATACCTTATGAATAACAAGTTCGGTTTCTCTTATTTCGCCTAAAATATCTCCTGATTGGACAATATCGCCTTTATCTAATGTTGGAGTAAACTTCCATTTTTTTGTTCTGTCAAGTTTAGGAATATCTATCCCTCTTTTAATAAAATCTCCGGTCTTTTCTCTAATTTTATCTAAAGGCCTTTGAATACCATCAAAGATTGAAGAAATAAGGCCAGGTCCTAACTCTACAGATAAAGGGAAACCTGTTGGCTCAACAGGTTCTCCTGGACCAATTCCACTGGTTTCTTCATATACTTGAATAGAAACCTCATTCCCTTTAAGTTCAATAACCTCTCCAATTAGATTGAGATTACCTACTTTTACAACTTCGTACATCTTTATTTGCGAAAGCCCTTCTGCAACAACCAGGGGACCAGAAACCTTCTTGATTCTACCTTCAGACATAATTACTCCTTGCTTAATTTTAAATTGTAGTACCTATTGCTTTTTTAATAATATTGTTTAAATGTAATATTCCAATATCTTTTTTAATATAAGAAGGGATTATCATAATTTTTATGGTATATAGCCGTTTTTCAATTTCACTTAAGAGTTCTTTTGCTAACTCCTCTGTTAAAAAGACAATTCTAAACCCTTTTTTTTCTAACTCCTTTATAATCTTTTTTGCTTCAAAAGAGTCTTCAACTGGATAAATCTCTTTTGAAAAAATCAAAAAGGGTAAAACAAAAGCCTTTTTTCCAACAAAAGCAATCTTTACTTCCATAATATCTTCTCCGTTCTACATTAAAAAATCTACCATTAATAAGTCTATACATATGTTTTCCTAAACCTAACCTTAATCTCTTCTTCTGAAAGATTATTGTATTTTCCATATAGAAGATTTCTCACATTCTTTATTTCTCTATCCTTTGCAATTAAGAATCCAAAAAGAGGTTCTATACCAAAGGTAATATACTTTGCAGGAATAACAGCAGAAAGCAGACAATCATCAAGGTTTCTTTCTAACTGTTCTAAATCAAAGGAGACATCATATCCATATGAAGAAAACTCCTTTAAAATCTCATTTTTAGAGCTATTAGCCAGTTTTAAAAAAATATCCTTTTTTAAAATTCCACCTTTAATAAAAAATCTTTCAACTGCATTTTTTGTTTTAACTCTAAAAAAAAACCTTATATTAATCCAATCAATATACTTTTGATAATAAGCAGAAATTATAGAAGAAAACATAAACTTTGATTTTACCCATAAAACATACCGTTTGTCAAAAAATAAATCAATCTCAAGAGGTGATTCTATCCTTTTTTTAACTAATTGAGTTATCCATTGACCCAATGGATAAAAAAGTCTTTTCCATTTTTCGTTCTCTACTATATTTATCATTTCGGTATAAGAAATCTGTGCTGGGGAAATAAAGATTTTTTTTATATCATTTTGCTTAAAAAAATACTTTTGTTTTAGACATAGTTTAAGATTATGTAAGTCATTCTTTAAAAATATAACATCATTAAGAATCTTACTCTTATCCAGAAGAATAATCAAAGAGTAAGTTTTTTGAATCTCTCCTTTTAGGATACTATCAATAGAGTTTACCCCTTTAAATTGTGGATACCCTTTTTCTTGCAGAAAATGATGAAATGCTTTAAACCTCTCACTTTCTAAAAAATGAAAGAAATAAGAAAGACCTATTAACTTTGTCTCTAATGCTCTTATCTTTCCAATAGCAAACAAATAACTACTATCTAAATTAGCCATTTTTACATAAATAGTACTTTTATTACTTTCTGTTCAGTTTTTTCCCTTAATCTTTTTATAATATTATCCCATGAATTATCTATCTCAGTTTTTTCCCACTTCACTAAAAAACCATCCATTCTTCTTTCATTATCAAAGATTAACTTAACCCTTCCTAATTTACCATTTTGCTTTAATTTAGCATTTATCTTATCAATAAACTCTGGTGTAATCTTACTCTTTTCCGCAGGACCAATAACAATTTCCTCATCACCAGTTTCTATAGAAGAAACCATAATTCTTTCAACCAAGGATTGATATTCTTCTTTTGGTAAAGATTTAACTCTTTTTTTTATTTCATTATAAATATCATTTATTAAATTTTGTTTTTCCTTAAGAACCGCTTTTTTTTGATTTAAGTATGCTTCACTTATAATAGCCTGCCTTTCTTTTTCTCCTATATCATTCGCTTCATCAATAATACGTCTTCTTTCTAACTCAACCGTATGCTCCATTTCTTTCAATATCTTCTCTTTATCTAAAATAGCAGATTTCTTTATCTTTTCAACCTCCTTTTCAGTTTTTCTTTTTAACTGGTTAGAAATCTTTTCTAAACTCATTGCATTATATCTCCACTTTTTTTACAGTTTTACTCCATTAAGCAAAAATATTGTTATAACAAGACCCAAAACAGCATAAGTTTCCACTAAGGCAGCATAAATAACCGCCTTCATAGAATCGCCCGGCTGTTTTGCAGAGACACCAATTCCGGCAGCACAAACCTTACCCTGATGAATTCCACTCACAAGACCTGAAAATGCAATAGGAAGGCAAGCTCCAAAAATCTGCCATCCTTGTTGAATTGAAATAACCGGTATATTTGCTGAAAGAAATCCTATTTTAAGAATCACAAGAAACCCAGCTAAAAATCCATAAATACCTTGTGTTCCAGGAAGAGCAACAAGGATTAACATATTTCCGAACTTATCTGGCTCCTCAGAAAGCACTCCATTAGCAGCTTGACCAGCATAACCAATACCAATACTTGAACCAATACCTGCCATAAACACAGCAACTGCAGCTCCAATTACAGAAATAACTATACCATTCATAATAACTACCCCCTTCTAGATTTTTTTATTTTTTTCTTCATCCTTCTTAATTTAATTAGATACTTTAAATCCTCTTTATCCTTAATTCTACCAGTTGCTTGTTTCATTTTAATAATACTATCCAAAGAAGCAAAATAAACAAATGTATCTCCAAACTTAGCCTTAACCTTATCCTTCCAAACTCGCTCAAAAGTCACTCCTTTTACAAATGGATGGATATCAGTTTCAACAATATATTGACGAATCAACACTTTTTTAGTAAATAGTTCATCAACACTAACATCTGACATATCATATCCAAAATCTTTTAGCGCCTTCCATACTTTTTCAGCATTTTTTCTTGTCGGTTCTATAAATATATCCGTATCTAACGTTGCTCTTGAATAACCGTAAACCGGAAAAGCGGTTGCCCCTATAATAACAAACTTAGCCTTATTTTCTTTTAATAATTTTAACAGTTTTTCTATTTGCATCTCTTTTTAAAAGACTCAAAATCTCCTTTTTCTTTTGAAAAAGCATCTTAAATCTTTGTTTACTTGAAAGACTAAGAAGATACTTTAATTCAAACTCAATCTCTTTATTTTCATTCTTTCCATCTGTTTTTAAAACTGCCATATTCTCATTCTCTTATTAATTGAAGTAGAGCGTAGAAAGTAAAGAGTAATTTATCATTCCTTTTCATTATTTTTTCTTTTATCCCCCTCACCTTCCTTTCTCCTTTCCGATACCGGAGCGGAAGTTGGCTTACTGATGCTCTACTATTAAAGCCC
>CAYYAU010000029.1:0-621 GCA_964469765.1 uncultured Clostridia bacterium
GAAATATAATCTCCATCCTCATCAATAATCCCAAACCTATCTGCATCTCCATCAGTGCTTAATCCCAGATTTGCCTTTTTCTTATTTACAAATGAAGCAAGTTCCTTTAAATTTTCCATAGAAGGTTCTGGGCTACTTTCTCCAAATAATACATCTCTATAATTATGTATAACCTCAACATTACAACCGTTGGTTTTCAAAACAGCATCTAAATAATCCCTGCCGGTTCCATATAAAGGGTCGTATACAATCTTAATCTTGCTTTTTCTAATTAAACCAAAATCAATAATCCTTTCTATCTTTTTTAAATAGTGAGGTTTTATATCAATTAATATAAAAAGATTTTTTTTCTTATCTTCTTCCAATAAGTCATCATTAATTTTTATAAGCCTTGTGTTATTACACAAATCCTCAATAAATTTAGTAGTAGCAGGTAGAGCCGGACCTCCCCAAGATGGTGAAAATTTTATTCCATTATACTTAGAAGGATTATGCGAAGCAGTGAAATTAATTCCTCCCGAAAGCTTTCTTCTTAATATTTCAAATGAGATAGCAGGTGTTGGGACATCCCTTTTAGAAAAAAAGGTTTTAATCCCAAAGGAATTCAATACTTTACAAGAA
>CAYYAU010000029.1:631-9294 GCA_964469765.1 uncultured Clostridia bacterium
AAGCCCTGGCAAATACCTCTGACAAGAATCTGGTATCGTATCCAACAAGAACTTCTTTTTTCCTTTCCTTTCTTTTTATATAAGAAGAAATTGCACAAAGAACCTTCTTAACATTTTCAAAAGTAAAATCATCAGCAATAATACCTCTCCATCCAGATGTTCCAAAGACTATTTTTCTCATTTTCTAATCCTTTTTTATAACCAATCTTTTGATTATGTTATATTAAATATCAAAAATTCCTTTTCTTGTACCAAAAGATTAAAATTATCTTTTAGATATTTTTCTAACTGTTTATTTGATTTTTCCTTATTATATAAAAAAACAAAATATTGAGCGCCCCTTTTTTTTAAATCATTAACCCTTGTTTTAACATCATCCCAATTTGAAATAAACCATCCTCTTCTATCCGCATAATATAAAATCTCAGGCGAATCTATATTTGTAATGATTATAGAATGTTTTTCCGTTGATATTCTTGCTACTTTGGAGGCTTTAAAATATGTCCAATTTACATTATAATATTTCCGGATTCTTAAAACACCTGAGACAAAAATCAAAAAAAGTGATACAACGGTAAGCAATTTTCCATATTTTTTAAATACTTTTCTATTCCATAACTCTGATAATGTTTTTCCAACGAAAACAGATGCAATTGGTACTAATTGATAATAGTAATAAGGATGTAAAACCACATATGTAAAATATAGCTCTAAAGCAAAATATATATATAAACCCAACAGCCAGAAATAAAATGTCCATTTTACTTTATTATTGTTTTTGACAAAAAGTCCAGCTATAAAAAGTATATATCCAACTGCGGTTAAGGCTAAATCACTTGGATATACAAACATTGTTCTCTCAATAAATCTAAAATTAAGCCACTTAGTGTAATGGGTCAATATTAACCAGTTATGCATACTTTCAGTAAAAACTCCTCCAAAATTATTTTTAAAGTATACTATCCATAATACTGGAAAAAGTAACACAATAAAAGAAAAAACCCATAGTTCTACCTTTAAAAATATCTTTACTCCAAATTTTCTGTATGCCAGATAGATTAAAACAATACCAATATAAACAGACGGTGGTTGAACTAAAAATGAAAGTATCCCGAATAAAATTGAAAGTAACAAATCATACAGCCTTCTGTTGTCTAACCAATTAGAAAAAAAATAAACTAATGATATAAGAAAACAAAGTACCATTGAATATCTTTGAAATGTTCTTGAAAAATATATCCCATATGGCAAAATTAAAAAAATTATAAACGAAAACTTAGCAATAGTTACTCCATAATACTTCTTTACTAGAAAATAAAGCATCAAAGCTGCAAATAAAGAAAAAACAATATTAATAAATCTTCCAAACCACTCCTTTACACCAAAAATCTTATATCCAACTGCAACTAAAAAAGGAAATAAAGGGAACTCTCCAGGTCCTATTGTTCTAATAGAACCATTACCATCAATTTCGGGCTTTAATATATTAAATCCATGTCTATAGAAATTTCTTGCTTGCATTGCGGTGTGACACTGTCTATACCCCTGTTTATCTAATAATGGCGAGTTTATTGCATAAAGACGTAGAATTAAGCCTATAAGAAAACCTATTATCAAAAAACTTTTTTCATTATTAAGATTTACCTTCGGAAGTCTTTTAATCATTCACTATCCTTTTAAGTATTTGTTTATGAATTTCAAATGCATAATCCTCATAAATAACCATTCTTACAATCTTAATTGTAGTTTTTCTCTTAAGATAATCAATTATTGTTTTAAAAGCAATCTGTGAAGCCTCCTCAACTGGATATCCAAACGTTCCCGTACTTATTGCCGGAAAAGAAATTGAAGATATATTATTTTTCTGGGCAAGTTGTAAAGAGTTAATATAACAAGCCTTGAGGTCTATTTTATCTTGTTCTTTTCCACTATATACAGGGCCAACGGTATGAATAATATACCTATTAGGAAGGTTATATCCCTTTGTAATCTTTGCTTGACCAGTTTGACATCCTCCTAAACTTTGACATTCTTTCCAAAGCAGAGGCCCTGCTCTCCTATGAATAGCCCCTGCAACCCCTCCACCAGGGGCTAACCTTTTATTTGCTGCATTGACTATAGCCTCTGTATCTTGGTTAGTAATGTCTCCTTTTACTAACTCTAAAATTGAATTATTTATAAGATACTTTGTCATGATACTTTTCCTAAAAATAATATAATAATGTAAAAATTTAAAATTTGTTAAGATGAAACTCTGCTAATTTTTTATTTCTTGCTATAAGCATTAGTTAAAGTTATATAGTCATTAATTGTTAACTGGTCCGCTCTTTTTTCTGTGGAAATATTTATACTATTTAGTAATTTTTTTAACCTTTCCTTAGGAATAGAGTAAATTGAAGATAATGAATTTACTATTTTTTTCCTTCTTTGAGAAAATGCCTTTTTTACTATTTCTGAAAAGAGATTCTCATCAATTACCTTTAGTTTTCTTTTAATAGGAGTAAACCTCACAATGGCAGAATCCACATTAGGCCTCGGATAAAAAACATTCCTACTAATCTTTCTAACAATTTCAACCTTACAGTGGTATTGAACATTTACACTTAAAGCACCATAATCCTTTGTATATGGCACTGCAACAATTCTATATGCAAGTTCCTTCTGTAAAAGTAGTATTGCGCTTTCCCATTTGATAGTAAATAATTTAAATATAATAGGGGTTGAAATACTATATGGAATACTTGAAATAACCTTTAAAGGAGAAAATTTCTTTAAAAAACCTAAATCTGTTTTTAAAAAGTCACTGTTAATTAAAACCAATTTCCTTTCAGTAAAAAACCTTGACTGAAGAATATCTATTAATCCTGAATCAATTTCAATTGCAAACACCCTTTTTACATATGGAATAATTTCTTGAGTTAGAATCCCTTTCCCAGGACCAATCTCCAACACTGTATCTTTCCTATTAAGATTTGCATAAGAGATAAGTTTCCTTGCGATATTCCTATCAAAAAGAAAGTTCTGAGACCACTTACGTTTCAAGATAAATCCCTACACATTAAGGTATACTACAGGACTGAAAGTTTAGCACAAGCTTTTATTGCTTCAACCATACTTTTACAGTCTGCTTTGTTTTTTCCAGCGATATCAAATGCTGTCCCATGAACAGGCGATGTCCTTACAAAAGGAAGTCCTAATGTAATGTTTACTGAGCTAAAATATCCAGTAAGCTTCAAAGGAAGAAGCCCTTGGTCATGATACATTGATACAATTAAATCAAATCTTCTATTCTTAGCTTCATAAAATAGCTTATCAGGAGGATAAGGACCTAATGTATTGATACCTTTTAAGTTTGCTTTTTTTATTGCAGGAAAAATTACCTTCTTTTCATCATTACCTAATAAACCACCTTCGCCACAATGAGGATTTAAACAACAAACACCAATCCTTCCAAAAGGTATTCCTATTTTTTTTAGATACTTATTAGCCAACTTTATAGTTTGATAAAGGTGGGAAACATTTAACAACTGACTTATCTTATTTATTGGAGTATGAACGGTTTCAAGCACAACTCTATAAATAGGATTCTGTAAAAGCATTCTTATCTGTTTTGTCTTTGTTAAGTTGGCTAAAAAATCGGTATGACCTGAAAACTTATACCCTGCTTTGTTAATTGCTTCTTTTGAAACAGGAGCGGTTACTAATGAATGCACACTTTTTTGTTTTATTAACTTTACTGCTTCTAATATTTGAAGGATTGATATCTTTCCTGAAATTGGGTTTACTTTTCCTTTGGGCAATCTAATTTTTGGTGGGTTTCTTATCTCCCAAAGGTTTATTGCATATTCAGAGAAGTTTTCTTTTTTTATTACCTTTATAGTATTTATTTTGGTTGGAATATTTTCGTATAAAAGATAATCCCGTGCACCAATTACTAAAGGAAAGCATAACCTCTTTACTACTTTATCGTTTAATGCCTTTATAACTACTTCAGGTCCAACTCCAGAAACATCTCCCAATGTTACTGCAACAATAGGTTTAATCACCTTTGCAAAAATTCTATAATATCTTATTTTATATTTGTTTTGGATATTACAGCCTTATCTCTTAAATCTCTTAACCATGCCTCATACTTATTTCCCATCTTCTGTTGTATAAGAAAGCTTTTGATATTATCCTTTACATCTTCAAAATCCCTTTTTTGTTTAGCTTTTTTCCCTATACATTTGATAATATGATATCCAAACTTAGTTTTTACAATATTGCTTATTTCACCAACCTTTAAAGAAAAAGCAGCATCCTCAAACTCCTTAACCATCTCTCCTCTTGCAAAGAACCCTAAGTCACCTCCCTGTGAAGCAGAAGGACCTTCGGAATACTTCTTAGCAAGTTCAGCAAAATCCTTTCCTTTTTTAGCCTGAAGAAGTATACCTTTTATCTTTGTTAGGGCTTTCTGCCTTTCATTCTTAGAAGCATCTTTATCAACTTTAATTAAGATATGTCTAACACGAACCTGCTCAGGTTCAACCATTTTATCCCTATTCTCCTCATAGAACTTTTTTAATTCGCTCTCAGATGGAGATTCTATTTTGGACTTTACTTCCAGATCAATCAGCTTTATAACCATAATCTGTTCTTTGATATGGCTCTTAAAACCTCTCTCAGTAAGATTTTGCTTTTTCAATTCCTCTTTAAACTCGTCCTCTGTTTTAAATCTACTTTTTACCTCAGCAATTCCATCTTCTATCTCCTTTTCTGTAACATGGATTTTTTTCTTCTTTGCCTCCTGTAGAAGTAGCTTTTCATTAATTAACTGGTCTAATACGTTCTCCTTAAAGTCTTTTAACTTCTCCTTACCTTCGTCTCCAGTAAATATGGAGCCAAACTGGTCAGTAACACTTTTAACTCTTCTGTCAAATTCAGACTTTAAAATTGGTTCTCCATTAACTGTAGCAATGGTCTTATTTATAATTCTAGAGAATAGTAACCCTGACAACCCAAAACATATCACCAAGACTAAAACCAACCTACTTTTCTTCATTTTTCTTTTCTCCCATATCAGATTTCCCTTTGTCGCTTTCTACTTCTATAGAATTCAACAACTTTTCATTTACAATAACAGGAGTTGACTGCCTATATTCATTCAGTAAATTCTCAAACTTATTCTTCTCAAGAATAGAACTAATCTCATTTTTTGATTCATCAAATGTCTTCTCATCAAGCTTTTTCCTTCCAGTAAGCATAGCAATATGATATCCAAAGTCTGTTTTTATTATGCCTGTAATATCTCCAACATTCTTCAAAGCAAAAACAGCACTCTCAAATTCAGGTACCATTTCTCCTTTACTAAAATATCCTAAATCCCCTCCCTGGGCCGCCGTAATTGAATCTATAGAATACTTCTTTGCTAAAGAAGAAAATTTGGCTCCTTTCTTATTCTTAATCTCTTCTAAAACTTTTTCTGCTTCTTTCTTTGTTCTTACCAAAATATGACTGGCTCTGAGCTGTTCTACATGAAGAAACTCCTCTTTATGAGCATTGTAATAATCCATTATTTCCTTATCAGAAACCGCTATTTCTTTTTTCTTTAAATCATTGATAATTTCCTCTAAAAGAAGTTCCTGCTTAAAGGCTTTAATTCTTTCTTTTATCTGGTGTCTTTTATCTATACCCAATTGTTTTGCTTTTATTAAAAGGAGCTTTTCTTTTATTAATCCCTCTAGAAACTGTTTTTTACCCCATTTTGTAGAAAGAAATCCCTCATAATATGGAGGAATCTCGTTAAGTCTTCTCTTAAACTCATCAAGCATAATCTTCTCGCTTCCAATCTTAGCAATAACATTATTACTTACTTTTGAGCACCCACTCAAAATGATAATTCCCACCCCTATTAACATTCTTATGTACTTCATAACTATCCCTCTTTGTTTAATTCCTGTATCTTATATTATTAAATTAGTTTTTGCAAGAGTTTTTTTATTTATTCTTTATTTGGTCTTTTTTGCAAATGCATTAAAAATATCTACAGGGATAGGAAATAGAGTAGTGGTATTATTCTCACTTCCAATCTCTACAAGTGTTTGAAGATATCTAAGCTGAAGAGACATAGGATTTTTCTGCATCACCTCAGCAGCTGCACAGATTTTTTCAGCTGCCTGATACTCTCCTTCTGCAGCAATTACCTTAGCGCGCCTTTCTCTTTCAGCTTCTGCCTGCCGGGCCATAGCTCTTCTTAACTCCTCAGAGAGGTCAACATGCTTTACCTCAACATTAGAGACCTTTATACCCCATGGATCCGTTTGTTTATCTAAAATACTCTGTAAAGTATTATTAATCTTTTCCCTCTGAGATAACAACTCATCTAATTCCATTTCTCCTATCACACTTCTTAAAGTTGTTTGCGCCATCTGTGAAGTTGCATACTGATAATTCTGAACCTCAATCACTGCTTTTATTGGATCCATCACTCTAAAATATGCAACAGCATTTACCTTTGCTGAAACATTATCTTTTGTGATAATATCCTGCGGGGGGACATCAAGCGTTACAACCCTTAAACTTACTATACGCACCCTATCAATGGGTCTTAAAACTAAAATAATCCCAGGTCCCTTTGGTTGGGGAAGAACCCTCCCTAATCTAAATATCACTGCTCTTTCATATTCTTTTAGGATTCTTATACAACTTAAAAGATACATTACAACTAAAATTACAATTATTGCTGTTCCTGACATTTATCCTCCTTTTTACCCCGTTAGAAAGATATTAAGATAAGAATATTAATTTTACCTACTTAGATGTTTAGTATCTACCGAGATGAAGTTTTCCAATATAGTTCTCGTTATTTACGTTTTTCTAAAGGGATGAACAAATAAATTTATTTTGCCTTTTTAACCTCAAGTATCATTTTCCTAACATTTATAACCTCTATCTCACCTCCTTTTTTTATCTCTTCATTCGCCACAGCATCCCATATTTCACCATGAATAAACACCTTTGCTTTGCTATTTGGTCTAATACGCGTTTTAGCATATCCTTTTTCTCCTATTAATCCTTCTTTACCTGTTTTAACCTTTCTTCTATGTGAAATAATAACAGCTCTTACAAGAGCAATAGTTATTATGGCAGTTGATAAAGTAAAAGAAATTATTAACATTAAGGATACTTTTACAATCTTTTCAGATGATTGAAATAACAGCAAAGAACCCAACAACATACACACAAGACCTCCCAATGTTAACAAACCAAATCCAGGCACTTTTACCTCAGCAATAAACAGAATAATCCCCAAAATAATAAGTAACAACCCAGCATAGTTAGTTGGTAATACCTGAAGACTAAAGAAAGCCAATGTTAAACATATAACCCCAACAATACCCGGCACTCCTATCCCAGGATGAGTAACTTCAAAAATAAGTCCATAAAATCCTAACATAAGCAAAATATATGCTATGTTTGGATTAGCTAAAATATTCAGTAACTTCTGTCTAAAACTCATCTTAATATATTTTATAGAGGCATTCTTTGTATTGAGGATTCTTATTCTATTTTCCACTACTACTTTTCTTCCATTTAATTTTTCTAATAAATCCTTTTCACTCGTTGCTATTATATTGATAACCTTGTTCTTAAGCGCTTCTGTCGCAGTTAAAGATGCACTTTCTTTTACACTTTTTATTGCCCACTTAACATTTCTATTTCTCTTTTGAGCTAATGATTTAATAAATGCAATGGTATCTTGCAGAATTTTCTCATCTATAATGGATTTTCCTTCTTTAGTAGTTCTACCCATTCTTACAGGATGTGCTGCTCCAATATTTGTAGAAGGAGCCATAGCTGCAATATGACTTGCATATGTAATAAACACACCTGCTGAACCCGCTCTAGAACCACTTGGATAAATGTAAACAACTATAGGCAACTTGGCTGATAGAATTTTCTTCACAATTAGTCGCGTAGCATCTAAAAGGCCACCTGGAGTATCTAATTCAATTATGAGGCACTCTGTTTTAGCCTTGTAACTTATCTCTATAGAATGCACGATATACTCCGCAGTTACTGGAGTAATTGCTGCTCCATTTATCTTAATCACATATACCTCTTTACAGAATAAAAAGGATGGAAACAATATTAGTAAGATAAAAAAAACCACTTTTAAATATAATTTACTATTTTTAAACATTTTCTCCTAATTAATTATACTTCTCTAACCTCTGTAATAAATGTTTAATCTTTTTTATATCATACCATTCTGGTGACTTTGAACTTATCTCTAAATTAAAATTGCTTATAAATTTATAACTCACTTCTGGTTTTAAAGAATTCAATACCGACACAATGTGTTCAAGTATAACTTTACTATTCAACAAAAACTCAATTTGTATTTTAACCTTATTCTGTTGTTTTGTTTGGATAAGTTTATTTATTCTTAGTCTTTTAGCTATATGACAGATTCTTATTACTTCAAAAAACCTCTCCACCAAAGAGGGAATCTTACCATATATATCCTCCATCTCTTTTTTTATCTCCATAAGTTGTTTTTCGTTATCTGTTTCAATAAATCTTCTATAAAGACTTATCCTATGGGAAGAGGAGGTAACATAATCTGAGGGAATATATGCATCTACTTCCAATTTTACTTCTGGATTAAACTTTTCTTTCTT
>CAYYAU010000030.1:0-9229 GCA_964469765.1 uncultured Clostridia bacterium
ATATAATATCTCCTCTTCCAAAATGGATTATGAAGCACTATTCTAAATTATGGTCTAAATTCAAAGATAAGCAGTTTACACATCAGCAGGCAGAAGATTTACTGAAGATAACTAATACAAGCATTGTCCTTTCAAGGTTAAAGAAATTCGGATGGCTGGACTTAACATTAGATCCTCAAGACTCAAGAAAGAGATTATATAAATTAAAAGATCCTGCTGATGCTGTGAAGGAGATGTCGAATGGCTAAAACAGGTTTTTATCAAAGATTAAAAAAGAAATTAAAAGAAGATAAACGTTTTATTGATGAAGAAGGTAATTTGATTAAGGGAGAGGTTATCAACAAAGCATACCAAATAGATGACAAATTAATAGAATTATTAAGTTCAGTGAAAGAATTCAAGGACTTTTTCTTTAAGAAAGTTAATGATTTGTATGTTTTTGATATTAACAAATTTGTAGATTCTATGGAGAAAAATCTTCTTGGAAGTTCTTACACTCAATTTTCCCAAAAAATTGGCTTAACCATATCAAATAAATTTATGAAGAAAAGAGAAGAAGTTGCTCTTGTCTGGCCATTTAAGGATTGTGTTTTAGAAGGTGGAATGACTAAAGAAGACCAAAAACGAAATGAGATTTTCTTTAATGAAGTGTTAGATAAAGATGAGATTGATAGACTAGAGGATCCTAAGGTTTTAATAAATTTCAGAAGATTTACTGCAAATGGAGAAGAAAAGGTTAAAGATTTTAACAGAGATGAAAAAGGAACAATAAAAGATAATTTGATAATTAAAGGAAATAATCTTCTCGCTTTACATTCATTAAAAAAACAATTTGCAGGGAAAGTTAAGTTGATTTATATTGATCCGCCGTATAATACTGGTGGTGTTGCGGAAACTTTTACTTACAATAATGATTTTAATCATTCTACTTGGTTAACTTTTATGAAAAACAGACTTGAAACTGCATGGGAATTTCTAAGAGATGATGGATTTATTGCAATTGCTATTGATCATTTTGAATTATTTTATTTGGGAGCTTTGGCAGATGAAATTTTTGACAGAGATAACAGGTTAGGGATTGTTACGATCTTGCATAATCCCGAAGGAAGGCAAAATGCAAAATATTTTACTGCTACAAATGAATACCTATTAGTTTATCGCAAATCTCCATCCTCTAAATTTAATTCTGTATTCTTACAAGAAAATTTTAAAGATAGTAAGAACATTGAAGACATCTATAACAAAAAGGATGAAAAAGGACTATATAAGGAAGAAAGTTTTATTAGGTTGGGTGGAGGTAATGCTTGTTTGAGAAAAAATAAACCTTCCGGATGGTATCCACTATATGTCAGTAAGGATTTAAAAGATATAACTTTAGAGAAAAAGAAAGGATATCAAAAAATTCTTCCAGTTACAGAAAAAGGTCAAGAAAGAACATGGAAATTAATCAAGGATAGTTTTATGGACGCATATAATAAAGGAGATATTTATGCTATAAAACAAAATGGGAAAATTAAGATTTGTGAGAAATATAGACTGAATAAAGGTAGCCCCATAACTACTTGTTGGATAAATAAAAAATATAATGCTAAAAAAAGTGGAACAAATTTATTACAAAAACTGTTTAATGAAAAACTTTTTTCATATCCTAAATCACTCTATGCAGTCTTAGACACACTAAAGATCATGACTGCTAAAGATGACATTATAATGGATTTCTTTGCAGGAAGTGGAACAACAGGACACGCCACTTTAGAATTAAACAAAGAGGATGGAGGGAATAGACAGTTTATTTTAATTGAGCAATTAGATACACACATGGAGGTTATCCTAAAAAGAATACAAAAAATTATGAAACTAAATGCAAAAGAAAAAATTCTTAATAATTTTGATAAGAACGAAAGTTTTACCTACTGCGAACTTTTAAAATACAACCAAGAAGCCATTGATAAAATTCAAGATGCAAAAGACACGAAGCAGCTTCTTAAGATATGGAATGAGATGTGTGATAAGTATTTCTTGAATTATGATGTGAATATTAAGAAATTTAATGAAAATAAAAAATATTTTGAAAAATTAAGTTTATCAAAGCAAAAAGGGATACTTGTTTCCATTTTAGATAAAAATCAATTATATGTTAATCTGACAGAAATTGAAGATTCTCAATTTAAAGTTTCAAAGGAAGATAAAGAATTGAATAAAAAATTCTACGGAGGCAGTTAAAATGCCGAGAAGTAGTGTTCTTTATGAAGAATTTGATATTCTCTCAAAAAATAATATTTTGCAAACTCTCTATCCTACAATCCCACAAGAGATAAAAGAAAATCTAAACAAAAAGTTCAATTTAAGAGACTATCAGGAAGAAGCATTTAGAAGATTTTTTTATTATTTAGAAAAATATGATAAGAAATGGCCAATTCATGTTTTATTCAATATGGCTACTGGTTCAGGAAAAACTTTAATCATGGCAGGATTAATTCTTTATCTATATAAGAAAGGTTATAGAAATTTTGTGTTTTTTGTTAATTCGAAAAATATAATAGAAAAAACAAAGAAAAATTTCTTAGATAATTTAAATGAAAAATATTTATTTGATCAAAACATTGAAATTGATAATGAGAAAGTAAAGATAATGCAAACAAACGACTTAGTAGCAAGCTCGCAGAAAGACATTAATATATTTTTTACAACAATCCAAAAATTTCATGGAGATTTATGCACGTTAAAAGAAAACTCATTGACTTTTGAGGATTTTGAAAATAATAAAACTGTTTTTCTTGCTGATGAAGCCCATCATCTAAACATTTCTACTAAAAAACAACAAGATGAAGAAAAGGAAAATTGGGAAGGAACTGTTATTAAGGCTTTAAATAAAAATCCAAGAAACGTTCTTTTGGAGTTTACTGCGACAGTTGAAATAGACAATCAAAATATTAGGGAAAAATACAAGGATAAAATCCTCTATAAATATGATTTAGAAGAATTTAGGAACAATGGCTATTCTAAAGAAATTCAATTATTGGAAAGTGATTTTAACAAAAAAGAAAGAATATTGCAGGCAATAATCTTAAACGAATATAGAAGGCAAGTGGCAATAAAGAGTAAATTAAAGGATTTGACAAATTTTAAGCCAGTAATTTTATTTAAATCCAAAAAAACCATTGAGGAAAGCAAAAATAACTTTTTTGAATTTAGAGAGATAATCGATAATCTAGATAAGAAAGATATACAAAAAATTAAAGAAAATAAAAGCAACAACGAATTAATCAGAAAAATATTTGATTTTTTCAAGAGAGAAAATATTACAGATAACCAACTAGTTTCACTTCTAAAAAAATCTTTTTCAAAAGAAAAATGTCTTCTAACTAATGAAGAAGATTTAGATAAAAAAACAATAAAAGAAAAAGATGTTGTTGAGATACTAAATCAACAAGATGTTTTGAATTCTTTAGAAAGTGAAGATAATAAAATAAGAGTAATTTTTACTGTTAATAAATTAACTGAAGGGTGGGATGTATTAAATTTATTTGATATTGTCAGATTATATACTGGCCAAACAATGGGTGGAACAAACAAAAGAAAGCCAGGAAAAACAACTGTCCAAGAAGCCCAATTAATTGGAAGAGGTGCAAGATATTACCCTTTTAATTTTAGAGAAATGGAATTTGATAAAAGAAAATTTGATAGAGATTTAGATAATGATTTAAGGATATTAGAGAAAGTGCATTATCATTGTCATCCTGGAGAGAAATCAAGATATATTTCCGAGATAACGCAAACACTAAAAAGCCAAGGTTGGTTGGATGAGGAAGATACTGTTAAGAAGAAACTTAAACTAAAAGAGAAATTCAAAAAAGAACCTTTATATAAATATGGGAAAATATATGCAAATGATAGGTTTGAAGTTGATTTCTCAAAAATAGATAATATTGAAAAACTAGGAGTCTCTAAAAAGAATATAACATTCTCTTTGATTACCGGAACAGTAAAAGAAGAAACAGTTTTTGAAAAAATGCAAGCAAATAGAAAAATTAAGATTGAAACAAAAAGTGTATATCTTAAAAACATTCAGAAAAACATAATAAAAAAAGCTCTATCAAAAAATAAGTTTTTTACTTTTGAAAGTTTAACAGCTTATTTACCTTCATTGAGTTCAATAAATGAATTTATTGAGAAGAATACTTTGCTATCAAATCTAAGAATTGATTTTAAGGGAACACAAGAAAGTCTGGATAATATACACTCTGAAGATTACTTGGATGCTATCATCAAGCTATTAAACCAGTTAGAAGAAGAAATTAAACAAAATTCGTCTAAGTTTAGAGGATCTTATAAATTTTATCCAAAATACAAAATTAAAGAAACAATAAGAGATAAAACAATAGAAGTCAAGAAAGGAAGCTCTAGAGAAGATGGGCAAGAAGAATTCTTAAAAGACAAAGATTGGTACGTTTTTGAATCTAATTTTGGAACTCCAGAAGAAAAAAGTTTAGTAGAATTTATGGAAAATAAAATAAAATTGCTATCTAAAACACATAAAAACATTTTCTTAATAAGAAATGAAAGAGAAGTTAAATTACATGACTTTAAGAAAGGAAGAGTTTTTGAGCCAGACTTTATTTTATTCTTAACAGAGAACAAAACAAATAGAGAAATAGGTTATCAAATATTTATTGAACCAAAAGGAGAAGGATTTAAAGAAAAGGATTCGTGGAAAAAAGAGTTTCTATTAGAGATAGGAAAGAAATTCAAAATTGAAGGTTTAGACAGTTATTATGAAAATAAAGATTTTAGAATAATTGGATTGCCATTTTACAATCAGAATGATCCAAATATTCTTGGTGATAAATTAGAAGAAGAACTGACTATTAAGAACGATTAACGTTGATTTACGAATACTGTAGGAAGATTTCAAGAAATTGATAAGTAAAAATGGATAATAAAGTAAAATTGCAACATTATGTTCCAAAAGTTTATCTTAAGAATTTTTCTATTGAAAATAAAGGAAAATTTTATCTAAAGTGTTTTGATAAACAGACTGAAGAAGTTTTTCCTGTGAATATAGAAAAAATAGCTTATGATAAAGAATTTTATGATTCATTAGACGAGAATCAGATAACAGAAAAATTCCTAAAGGATATTGAAACAGAATTTGGTAAAGCAATAAGTGATTTAATCGTTAAAAAGAATTTAGACAATTTAGATAGAGATAAATTAGAAAGTATAGCGAAATTTGTCTCAATACAAATGTTGCGAACGAAAGAAACAAGATTAATATTCAAACAAGCTTCTGAACAATTTTTAGAAAAATTTAAAGAAAAATTATCTAATAAATTGAGAAAAGAAGTTGAAGATTCTATGAAAAAAGAAAATCTTAGAAAAACCCATAGAAAACTAATTTTGGAAGATTATGAAACTTTTGAAGATATAATTAAAAAAATGAAATGGATTTTAATAGAGAACAAATCAAAATTTCCATTTTGGACGTCTGACAATCCTGTAGTAAAATACAACTCCTTTAATCATTTTCCCTATGGAAATTTAGGATTAACTAAACTGGGGATTGAAATACATTTTCCTTTAAATCCAAAATTATGTTTAATCATCTGTGATCCAGTATCGTTTAGTTTAGAACCAAATAGAAAAATAACTAATGATTATCGTCACGTTATTAGAGAAAGAGATTTGCAGGTTAGAGATTCCACTCGTTTTGTATTTTCCAGAGATGAAAACTTTAATTTTGCAAAAACTATGTTAAAAAAGAATCCCTCCTTAAAAAACCATAATAGAAAAAGAATTAAAGTGAATTAAAGAAAACTATAAAAACATCAATTTCCTCAATATAATAACAAAAAGAGGTGGTCGGAGAGACGATTCGCCTCTTTGACTGCTTCTAAAAGGTAAAATGGTTGACAATATCCAAAAAGCATTTGATTTAATCAATTATAACGGAAATAAAATTGATTTTTATAAAGAATTTAAGGATTATCTAAAGATAATTCCTTGTGATTTAAATTCTTTGAATTATTGGAGTGTTGTAGTCTCTAATAGTTTGTATCAAATATCCAATTCAAGTGCCGTCAAATCAAGATCGGTTAAATCAATAAGGTTAAGTCCAAAAAGGCTAAGAGATACATTAAAAGATTTTATAGCTAAATTTAATGAAAAATCAAAAAAGAAGCAGTTAAGTGGACTGAAAGTAATAAAAACAGACGGCAAAAAAGGTCTCTTTGTTTATCTCTCAATAATTAATCCTTCAAACACCCAATTAAAATTTTCTACAAAACCCAATAAAAGAAACATTGGAATGTATTTTTGCCTGTATTTTTCAAAAGGTGAAAACAAAATATACTATTTTAGATGCCCTGATTATCTTTTTAGTTTAATAAATAATTTATTTATGTCAAAACTAAAGATAAGGTTTGATGATCTTCAATACAAGGAAGCAAAAATTGAGAAATTGGAACAGTTTTTAGAAAATGAGGAAGTAAAAATTTTTGAAATGGCATTTCGCCATTCTGAAGTTGGGATAAGTGATAGAATTGTTATTAAATCACAAAAAGGACAAGCAAAATACTATTATGAAAAATTTAAACAATCAAAGATATTTGGCGAATTATCCTTATATGATTTGGAATATTTAAGATTCTCATTTCAACAAGGTAGAGTTCTTAGGTTACATTTCAAAAGAAAAAAAGGCGGACATTATATAGTCCCAACCTTACTTGGTTCACCAATAAAAGAGGATATTCCAAAAAACCTAAAAGATTTTTTATCTGAAGGTTCTATTTTATTTGAAAAGGTTAATGAAAAAGACTTTATCAAAAAATGTATTCACAAGCAAATAATAGATCTCGTGGATTATTCAAATCCCTCCATAAGAAAAATAATTAATAACCTAGAAGAAATAAATTTGTTATCTATAAACAAACATTACAAATATTACTGCGATAATCCCAGATGCCCCTATAGTTCTTATCGTCGTGCAACAGAGAGAAGAAAGTGTAAATGTGGAAATTTTTCCAATACAAAGTATGTAGCTTTTTATGACTTAGAAATAAACTATAACAAAATTATTTCCTTAATCATTTATGGAATTAAAAAAGAAAATTTTGGATCATGTAAAGTTATGCCTAAAAAATACTTGGGATTTAAAAACTCGTCAATTATTAGAATAGAAAAAGACAAGGAATTTTCTTATATAATTTTAAATCAAAAAGGGCTAAGTGATAAAGATATCAAAAATCTCAAGCTTTTGGGGTTACCTTTTATAATAGTTAATCTGAAAGGAGAGATAAAATCAACTTTAGACGGGTTCAATGAGGTTGATTCTGGAGAACTAATCTTTTCTATATTAAATGAAGATTATTCTATATTTACCAAATTCTTGGATGAAATTAAGCAAAAGTCTCATAAATTAAGATTAAATGCATTCGAGACTTCATTAAATATACTCAAATCTAACAAGAAAATAAGCCCACTGCAGTTTGAGAGATGTATATTCTCAATCTTTAACCACATATTCTTAGAATGTCAAAGATGGGGAGGTCCATCAGTAGCAGATGGTTCATTTCCCTTAAGAGTTAAAGACGTGGAATATATTCTTTGGGATGCAAAAAGATACGATTCAAGCTTTTTATTAGAATATTTAAGACAAAATTCTATGAAAAAAGATGTTAAATACTTGGAAAAATTTAATGAAAATAAACTTATAAGAAGTTTTGGCTCGGTAAAATATTATCTCTTTGCAACATCTAATACTTCCAAAGAGGAGTTCATTTCAGCAAAAAACTTTTTACAAGGTCAGATTAGAGTAAAAAGAAGAAAAAAATTGAGGAAAGTAGAAATTGTATGTATAAATAAAGATCATTTGGTTAAACTTGGAGAATTTGTAAATAATCATTTTGATATCTTATCTAGAAAATATGACGAACTTTTAAGTGTGTTTAAAAAAGGTCTTAAAATGAATGAAAGCTACTTTGATTTTAATTTAATTGAAGAGGAGATGAAAAATCTTGTGAAAATAAATCAAATATATCCCTCAGTTTCCGAGTTAAGGAGTAAAAATTAACAAACAATCTCTTTCAACTTCTCAACAATCATAACTTCAGCCAAAGTATCCAGTTCACAATATTTCAGTAAATTCTTTCTGACTTTTTCTTTATCTTTGCAATCCCCATAAGCCATGTGATAAAATTCAACTGAAGCTATTCCGCCGTTGTCAATTTCCATTCCTTCATAGCTTTTGCCACATAAAGCAGGAAGAACTTTTTTAATTGAAGCTGAACCATGCTGCTTGGGGTTATAGTAACTAAACTCTCTGAATGGAATAAGAAGATCAATAATTCTTTTCAGAACAGATTCAACCCAATTTTTATGTTCTGAAAACTGTTCTCCTAACTCCTTTAATCTGTTAATCTCAAAACTTTGATTATAAACAACAACAGAACCTTTTTCTCCTAATACTTTCTTCAAAGCAATAACAAATTCTTCTCTTGGATCTGAATTTCCATCATAAAGAAATTCATAATGTTTAGGCTTATCTCCTTCTTTCTCAACAACATGAAGGCTAAACTGAAAACAAACCTGTGAATAAGGTTTCAAACCATCAAACATAGGAACAGCAGTAGAAAATGTTTCAAAGTCAAGATAATAAAGAGGATATTGCAGTTTTTTCATAAATTCTTTTATTCCTTTCTTATCAATATAGATTTTCCCGTTAATCTCACAATCTCTCTGGATTTTCTGCTTCACATTCAGTTTAATATCTTCGGGAATATCTTTTATTTTTTCAACACCGTTCTCATATAATTCACAGGCTAGTTTATTTCCACGATAAAGACAGAATACATGATTTTCTGGCAGATCAACACATCCCTCAATAAAGCAGTCATGATGACCATCTTTAAACAATTTTACCAGAAAGAGTCCTGCTTTTGGAGGAGTCTTTAAAGAAACAAACCCAAATAATTCCTTAATCCTTTTATCAATTCCTTTAATTGCTTTTTCAACATCAGCAGTTATATCATCTTTCTCAAACAGTTCTTTAACATCTATTTCTCCTTTTCTTACAAAATCCTTATTAAGATGCAGAAGAAAGCATTTTCTTATCTTTAATCCATTTCCTTCATACACATACTTCTGAAAGGAAACATCATGAATGTTAATATCTTTAACTTTTGTTCCGGATTTTACTTCTATTATGTCCCATTTATCACCTACAGGAACT
>CAYYAU010000031.1:0-9226 GCA_964469765.1 uncultured Clostridia bacterium
AATAACTCCTTTTGGGTCTTATTAATAATTTTTATTTTAGTTCTACATATAAGAAAGAAAATATGCGCCTGTAGCTCAGCTGGATAGAGCACTAGCCTGCGGAGCTAGTTGTCGTGCGTTCAAATCGCACCAGGCGCATAGAAAGGGATGAGTTGATACCAGAGGCGGAAAAAATCTCAACCAAAGGTTGATACGTTCCTTCAGAAATATGGTGGACAGTCAGCCGTTTGGTGGGAACTACAAGAACGGTAATGATAAAAATAAGGAATTTAAGAAAAAGTTTTTTTAATAAGAGAGTTTTAGAAGGTATAAACTTAGAAATTCTCGACGGAGAAACAATAACAATTATTGGTGCAAGTGGATGTGGAAAAACAGTGCTCCTAAAACATATTATAGGTTTACTTAAACCTGATTCAGGTGAAATTGAAGTTGATGGAAAAAGTCTATTTAGTTTATCCCAACATTATCGAGAAAGTATTCAAAAAAAATTTAGCATGGTTTTTCAAGGTTCTGCTCTTTTTGATTTTTTGAATGTCAAAGAGAATGTGGCGTTTGGTTTAAGAATGAGGGGATTAAAAGATGAAAATAGAATTACAGAAGCTGTTAAAGAATGTTTAAATATGGTGGGATTAGAAGGGATTGAAAGATTAGACACCTCAGAGTTATCCGGTGGGATGAAAAAAAGAGTGGCAATAGCCAGAGCAATAGTTACTCAACCTAAGTATATTCTTTATGATGAACCTACAACAGGATTAGACCCTATGACTTGTAATAATATTAACAATTTGATATTAGGTCTTCAAAGAAGACTTTACATCTCATCTATCATTGTGACGCATGATATAGTAAGTGCACGTAAAGTATCAAACAGAATAGCGCTGCTTGCGAATGGTAAGATTCAAGGTATTTGGAAGCCAAATGAAATAAAAGAGTCAAGTAATCGTTTATTAAAGGAGTTTCTTGCATAATTAGGTATTAAGATTGGAGGTGCTTATGTTGAATACTGAGACTAAAGTAGGACTGTTTGTCTTGACAGGGATTGCAATACTTCTTATGTTTATAATATCATTAGGAAATATCAATTTTGAAAAAACCTATAGGTTAAATATTCTTTTTAATGATATTGCAGGATTACCTGAGAAGGCTCAGGTGTTGATTGCAGGCGTTGAAGTTGGAAGAGTTGAGAAGATTGAACTTTTCAAAGAGAAGGCGAAGGTTATAGTAAGAATTAAAAAGAATATAAAAATACATAGAGATACACAAGTAAAAATTACCTCTATTGGAATTATAGGCACCAAGTATCTTGAGATGACTTTAGGTACAGCAGAATCTGGGTTACTTAAGGATGGTGATACTATTGAAGGAGAAAGGCCTGTTAGCTTTCACAAGACCTTAACTAAGATTACTGAAGATTTTGAGAGAGTAAAGGAGATAATTCCATCAATAGGTGAAACTGAAAGGATTCAACTATATTTAACCAGTATTTTTGAGAATCTTAATCAGATTACTGCAAAGGTAAATCAATCGTTAGGTAAAAATGGTGAAAGTATAAAGCGGATAATGGAAAATATTGAGGAGTTTTCAAGTAGGATAAAAGGATTAACAGAAAAGATGGATATAGAGTCTTTTGATAAATCAGTTCAGGCAATTGCTGCTAATCTTGATATCCTTGTTAGTGAATTAAAAGAAGGAGAAGGGTTATTGAGTAAGTTGCTTAATGATAAGCGGTTTGCACAGAGAACAGATAATATTATTAGTAATTTGGAAGATGCTTCTTTAAATATAAAAACCACGATAAATAATATATCTTTTCCGCATATTCGTTATGGGTATTCATTAGATTATGATATTAATAATGAAGAGTTTTTAAATAATCTCTTTGTTAATCTAAGAAAAAAAGATAAATTTGGGTATTTGGGAGTTGAGAATATTCGAGAAAATAAAGAAAGTAATTCTTATTATCGTAAGAATAGTTTTACATTACAATTAGGCAAAGAAATAAAATCATTTTCCTTTTCTTTAGGATTAATCAGGTCTAGTGCGGGAATGAAATTATATTTTTCTCCTTTAAGAAGAACAGAGTGGCGGATAGGAACAAGTATATTTAATATTTCAAGAAAAGTAAATGATAGGATTAAACCTTATGTTAATTTAGAAAGTAAACTTAGGCTTCTTCCAGGCTTTTTCTTGAAAGTTTGTAAAGAGGACTTGTTTAATGATTCGCAATTTACTACAGGTATAGAGATACTTTTAGGTGATAAAAAAGAACAATAAAATGGAAAAAACACTTTTTGTTTGTAAAGCTTGTGGGTATCAAAGTCCAAAATGGTTTGGGAAATGTCCACATTGTGGCCAGTGGAACTCTTTTTCTGAGCAAAAGATTGTTGAAAAAAAATCAGGTATATGGGCAGAGTCTTTTCCATCTGCGAAACCTGTTGTTTTAAATGAGATAAAAATAGAAAAAGAAAAAAGGGTTTTAACAGGTATTGATGAGTTTGATAGTCTTTTAAGTGGAGGAATTGTTGAGGGGACACTTATTCTTATAGGAGGCTCACCAGGTATTGGTAAGTCTACATTGCTTTTACAGGTGGCAAATAATTTATCTAAAGAAAGAAAGATAATGTATATTTCTGGAGAAGAGTCACAACTACAGGTCAAGATTCGTGCAGAGCGATTACATCTTAAATCAGAAAGGTTATATATCTTTACAGAGACAAATATGGAACATATCTTTAAAGAGATTGAAAAACTTTCACCAGAGTTTGTTATAATTGATTCAATCCAGACTCTTTATCTTCCAGATGTTTTAGGTATGCCTGGCAGTATATCTCAAGTAAGAGAGTGTGCTGGCAAACTTTTATATTTAGCAAAAACAAAGAATATAACCATATTTATTACAAGTCATATTACTAAAGGTGGGGATATTGCTGGTCCAAAAGTATTAGAGCATATTGTAGATACAGTTTTGTATTTTGAGGAGTCAAAACAGACTTCATATAGAATTCTTAGGGCAGAAAAAAATAGGTTTGGAAGAACAAATGAAATTGGAGTATTTGAAATGAAAAGTGAAGGTTTATTTCCTGTAGAGGAGCCCTCTAAGTTGTTTCTTTTGGAAGATCCTAAAGAGAATATTGGAACAACTATAGTCTCTATAATGGAGGGAAGTAGACCTATGCTTTTAGAGTTTCAGATACTTGTTAATAAAACAAGTTTTTCTCTTCCAAGAAGACAAGTAAGTGGGTTTGATTATAATAGATTTTTGTTACTTATAGGTGTTTTGGAAAAGCAGTTTGGTATTGAGTTAGCAAAGTATGACCTTTTCTTTAATATCGTTAGTGGAATAAAAGTAAAAGAGCCTGCCAGTGATTTAGGAGTGGTTGTTGCTTTATATTCTGCATTAAAGTCTAAACCAATTAGAGATAAAGTGGTTTTTATAGGAGAAGTCGGTTTAAATGGTGAAGTAAGGCATGTCAGTTTTATTGATAAAAGGGTAAGAGAGGCTAAAAAGCTTGGTTTTAATGAGGTTGTTGTGCCCTTTAAGAATATGAAGGATTTAAAGGATAGGGATATTTACGGTATAAGTAATATTAGAGAAATAGTTAATTTTTTGAAATAGATTGATAAATAGAGTTAATTGCTGGAGGAAAAATGGTTATCTGGATAATTAGGTTGATGGTGGTTTTAGCAGGTCCGGTTATTGGCTATTTACAAATTTCTCAAGATGCAAAAGGCATATTGATTGGGACAGGTGTTGCAATTTTTATAATTTTTGTTGAGATTATTATAGAACAGGTGGCATTGGATACAATGGTAGCAGGTGTTATTGGTATAATACTTGGTCTTGTTGCAGCAAAAATGGTGGATTATTCAGTAGCTTTAATGGAAAATCCATTAGTGGATACATTCTTTAAGTCATATTCATTACTCTTAAAGATTGTATTTGCATATATTGGTATGGTTTTGGCAATTAAGAAAAAGGATGAACTTGACCTTTTAGATAAGAATATTCTCCCTAGTGGTAAAAAGCTTTCTTCAAAACTTAAGATTTTAGATACAAGTGTTATTATTGATGGACGTATTGTAGATATCTGTAATACAAAATTTATAGAAGGGACACTGGTTATTCCCTCATTTGTGTTAAAGGAACTTAATGAAATAGCGGATTCTCAGGACCCAATAGTAAGAGCTAAAGGAAGAAGGGGACTTGATATCTTAAAAAAACTTAGAGAGAATAAAAATGTCAATATAAAGATTTTTGAAAAGGAGTATCCAAAGATAAAAGAGGTTGATGTAAAGATTGTTAAACTCGCTGAAGAGCTTAAAGCAAAGATTATTACATCAGATTTCAACTTAAATAAAATAGCCTCTTTACAAGGACTTAATGTTTTGAATGTAAATGAGCTTTCTAATGCTATTAAGCCACTTGTTATTCCTGGAGAATTAATAAAGGTTTTTATTTTAAAAGAAGGAAAGGAACATCAACAAGGGGTTGCTTATTTAGATGATGGAACAATGGTTGTTGTGGAGAATGGAAGAAATTCAATAGGTAAAAATGTTGAGGTAGTGGTTTCAAGTATTCTTCAGACATCAGCTGGAAGAATGGTGTTTGCGAGAATTGAAAAGTGATGAGAGAAAGTGTTGGAGTTATTATTGCAGCTGCTGGTAGAGGAAAAAGGTTTGGTAGAGAAAAACAGTTTATTCCTCTTAAAAGAAGACCACTCTACTTTTATTCCATAGAGAGATTTTCAAAAATTAAGGAAGTTAAAGAGATTGTTATTGTTGTTCCTAAGGATAGGATTAAAAGTTGTAAGAGGTATATAGATTCTAAAAAGATAAAAAAACAAATAAGGATAGTTGAAGGGAAAAATACTCGTACCGAATCTGTTAGAGTTGGGTTGAGTAATATATTTTTATCATCTGTTGTATTGATTCATGATGCGGTTAGACCTTTCCCAAGTATATCTTTAATCACAAGAGTCATAAAGGAAACTAAAAGATTTGGAGCATGTGTGCCTGTTATTAAAATAACTGATACATTAAAGATTATTGAGAATGGTTATGTAAGGAAGACTCTTCCACGAAAGAATGTTTTTAAGGCGCAGACCCCACAGGGGTTTAAGAAGAGCATTATTTTAAAAGCATATAGTTTATATAAAGGCGATTTTTTAGACGATTCTTCAATTGTAGAACTGATTGGAAAAAAGGTTAAGACTACCACTGGAGAGGTAACAAATTTTAAGATTACCTTTCCTTATGATTACCAATTAGCAAAGAAATTAGTAGGTGAACGATGAGAGTTGGATTTGGTTATGATATTCATAGGTTGGTTAAAGAAAGAGATTTAATATTAGCAGGCATTAAAATCCCATATAGGAAGGGACTTTTAGGTCATTCGGATGGAGATGTGGTTTTACATGCTATTGCTGATGCAATTTTAGGAGCTTTAAATAAGAATGATATTGGAAAGTATTTTCCTTGTTCAGATTCAAAGTTTACCAATATTTCATCAACAGTAATAATTAGTAAAGTTATAGATATTATGAAAAAAGAGAACTATGAGATAAATAATATGGATACCACAATAGTTACAGAAAAACCATTTCTTCAACCATATATTAGTATAATGAAAAAAAGTTTAGCGAAGATTTTGAGAATTAAACAGAAAGCTATAAGTATAAAATCAAAGACAAATGAAGGAATAGGCGAGATTGGAAGAAACAAAGCAATTGCTTGTTATACTGTGGTACTACTTCTTCCAACTGGATAGAGATAAAGATAAAATATAGTTATATTATCTAAATTATAAGAGGAAACCTAATGCAGTTATATGTTTACAACACATTAAAACGAAAAAAAGAGAGGTTTGTTCCATTGCAGAATAGAGATGTGCATATGTATGTGTGCGGAATTACTCCGTATGATTACACACACTTAGGGCATGCTCGTTGTTATGTTGTTTTTGATGTAATTAGAAGGTATTTGATTTATAAAGGATACAAAGTAAAATATGTGCAAAATATAACGGATATAGATGATAAAATTATTGATAAGTTTAAGAAATCTTCGGCTAAATCAATTCAAGAAGTTACAGAAGAGTATATCAAGGATTATTTTAACGTAATGGATAGGCTAAATGTTAAACGAGCAGATTTATATCCTAAGGTTACAGAGCATATTCCTGAAATAATTGATTTTATAGAAGAACTATTAAGAAAGGGGTATGCTTATGAAAAGAGTGGAGATGTATATTTTTCTGTGGAAAAGTTTAAAGGGTATGGTAAACTTTCGCATAGATCAGTGAATGAGTTAAAGAAAGTATCCAGAATAGAGGAAAATCCTTTTAAAGAGAACCCTCTTGATTTTACTTTATGGAAAAAAAGTAAAGATAAAAAACCATATTGGGAAAGTCCATGGGGTAAAGGAAGACCTGGTTGGCATATTGAGTGTTCTGTTTTAAGCACAATGTTTTTAGGAGAGAGTTTTGATATTCATGGGGGTGGAGAGGATTTAATATTTCCTCATCATGAAAATGAAATTGCTCAATCAGAGGCTAAAACATCCAAGCCTTTTGCTAGGTATTGGATTCATAATGGGTTTGTAACTGTAAAAGAAAAGAAAATGTCTAAATCTTTAGGAAATATTTTTACATTAAAACAACTTCTTCAGAAGTATCATCCCAATGTAATAAGACTATTTTTGTTGTCTAAACATTATTCACAACCATTAAATTATAGTGAAGATTTGTTAAAGGAATATGAACAGAACTATAATAAACTTACAAATTTTAGTCTTACCTTACTATTTTTAGAATCTAGAATGTTGTTAGATAAGAATATTGATAATTTAGATATAATCAAACAGAAAGAAAAAGGTTTCTTAGAAGCAATGGATAATGATTTTAATACAGCATTAGCATTGGGTCATATTTTTTCTTTAGTCTCAATAATAAATCGGCAAGTTGATAAGGGAAATGTTAGTTTAAAGGATATAATTAGATTAAAGAAATTTTTTGATATAGTAGATAAGGTTTTAGGTGTAAATATTTTTTCTGAGTTACCTAAATTAAGCAAAAAATATATAGAACTAATTAAAAAAAGAGAAAAAGCCAGAAAGGAAAAGATGTTTGATGAGGCGGATAGAATAAGGGATTATCTAAAAACAAAAGGAGTTATTCTTGAAGATACTCCTTATGGAGTGCGCTGGAAAAAATTAGTTAGTAGATAGATACATCTGGAATAAAATATTGACAGTAATTTGAGAAATATTATAAAATAAGATTTCTTCAAAATTATGAAGAATTAACGTTGATATGCCGACATAGCTCAGTCGGTAGAGCAGGGGTTTTGTAAACCTCAGGTCGGGGGTTCGAGTCCCTCTGTCGGCTTACTAAATCTGAGGAGAAATGAAAGTAATTGTTTGTATAAAACAGGTTCCAGAAACAACAGAAGTTAAAATTGATTCAGAAACTAAGACTTTAATTCGTGAAGGAGTTCCTTCTATTATAAATCCTTTTGATATGTATGCCATTGAAGAGGGAATAAGAATTAGAGAGAAATATGGTGGTAAGGTTACTGTTGTAAGTATGGGCCCGCCACAGGTTGAAAGTGCTTTAAGGCAGTGTATTGCCTTGGGGGTTGATGAAGTGGTGCTTATTTCAGATAGGATATTTGGCGGGTCAGACACATTAGCTACATCCTATACTTTATCACAAGCAGTAAGAAAAATAAATGAGTTTGATTTGATTATTTGTGGAAAACAAGCTTCAGATGGAGATACAGCGCAGGTTGGTCCTGGTATAGCACAGCATCTAAATATTCCATTTGTTACTTATGTAAAGAAGATTGAACAAATTTCACCAGATAAAAGTTATATAAGGGTTGAAAAACACATTGATGAAGGTTATGAAGTTATAGATATGCCGTTACCATCTTTAATAACAGTGGTAAAAGAAATAAATGAACCACGAGTTGAGTCATTAATTGGGAAAATGAAAGCAAAGAAGGCTATTATTCCTCGATGGTCAGCAGATGATTTGAATGTTGATGTTTCAAGGGTGGGACTTAACGGTTCACCAACGCAAGTTATAACTATATTTACGCCACCGCCGAGAGGAAAGGGTGAGATTTTTGAGGGAGAATCAGAAGTAGTCGCCAATAAATTGATAGAAAAGTTGAAAACAAATAGGATAATATAAATGTATTTAAAAATTATTTCTGAAAAGTGTGTTGGGTGTGGATTGTGTGTAAATGTATGTCCTTACCAGGCTTTGGAGATAGTTGACAAAAAGGCTATTGTAAACGAAAAATGTACAATGTGTAAGGCTTGTATTGAAGTTTGTAACTTTGATGCAATAGTAATTGAGGTTGAAAAGAAAAAAAACCTAACAGATATCTCTTCCTTTAAAGGTGTCTGGGTCTTTGCAGAACAGAGGAATGGGAAAATTGAGCATGTTTCATTTGAATTGTTAGGAATTGCAAAGAAACTTGCTGAGAAGTTGAATGAGGAGGTTTCAGCAGTATTAATTGGTGATAATATAAAAGAAAAAGCACCTCAATGCATTTCATATGGTGCTGATAAGGTTTATGTTATTGAGGGGTCAATATTTAAACAGTTTCGCGATGAACCATATAGTAAAGCAATCTATGAGTTAGTTACAAAATATAAACCTTCTATACTTTTAGGAGGAGCGACAACTATAGGGAGGTCATTACTTCCAAAACTAGCAGTAATGCTTAAAACAGGGCTTACTGCTGATTGTACAGGTCTTGATATAGATGAAGAAAAAAAGATTCTTCTCCAGACAAGGCCCGCATTTGGTGGAAATATTATGGCTACTATAATTTGTCCGAATACAAGACCACAAATGGCAACAGTAAGACCCAAGGTTATGAAAGCTTTATCTCTTGATACAAAAAGAAAAGGAGAAATCATAGAAGAACAAGTATTTATAAAGGAAGAGAATGTTTTTACCAAGATAGTAGATACTGTAAAAGATATCACTATAAAAGTAAATCTTCAAGAAGCTGATATTATAGTATCTGGAGGAAGAGGATTAAAAGGACCTGAGAACTTTAGAATAATAGAAGAGTTAGCAACTGTCTTAAAAGGCGCTGTTGGTGCTTCTCGAGCTGCTGTTGATGCTGGCTGGATTTCTTATTCTCATCAAGTTGGACAGACTGGAAAGACCGTTGCTCCAAAACTTTATATAGCTTGTGGCATCTCTGGT
>CAYYAU010000032.1:0-9152 GCA_964469765.1 uncultured Clostridia bacterium
ATGGATAAAGCTTTCAGTGCCCCAATTTTTGCCAAGATTTTTGAGGTATTTTTTGAAGCATAACCCCAATATAGACCTTGTAATGTTTATGATACTTAGAAATCCTGATGATATATCAATTGTTAGTGAGAATAGGCTTGCTTTAATTCCTTTTCCTGTGAGTACACTTTTCACAAGGGATTTATTTGATTTTGATATATTTATTATGGAGAACTTTAGCTATAGAAGGTTTAATATTCCTATAGCCTATCTTGAGAATATAAAAAGGTTTGTAGACAATGGTGGGGGATTTTTAATGATTGGAGGAGAAAACTCGTTTTCTCTTGGAGGATATAAAAATACGCCATTAGAAGAAATTTTACCAGTTACTCTTTTGGAGGATGAGAATATAATTGATAAAAATTTTAAAATAAAGATTAGAAATTATAATCATCCAATCACAAGATTGAAATTTAGTTTAGAACAGACAATAGACCTATGGGAAAGAGCCTCATCTCTTTATGGATTAAATACTTTAGGTCTACCAAAGAAAAATGCGATAGTGCTTGCTCAATATAATAATATAGAAAGATACCCTATCGTTGCTGTTAGTAATTATGGAAAAGGAAGAACTATGATTGTTGCTTCTCCAACAACATGGAAATGGATATTTTCTCATAATAACATTTATAATCTATTTTGGGAAAATACAGTTTTATGGCTTGCAGGCTCTGGTCAATTTAACACTGTAAAGATATACAAAAATAAAGAAGAATACAAATTGGGAGAAAAAGTTAGAATAAAAGTAGAACTGTTTAATCAATATTATAAGAAACAGCACACTGTTAATATAGAGGTTTTACTGACCGAACCTAATGGGAAAAAAGTTTTATTAACAAGGAAAAAACAATTGGAGAAAGAAGAACTATTATATGATTTTTTACCAGAACATTCTGGTATTTATTTTGTAAATGTAAAAGTAATTCAAAAAGATGGAAATATTTCTAAAGGAGAAATTTCTTTTAAAGTAAAAGGGTTTTCTTCTGAAGATGAAGAACCTCCAAATCATCAACTTTTGAAAGATATAGCAGAGGTTTCAGGAGGAGAATTCTTTTATTTGAAAGATATAAAGGATATCAATTTTATTTTGAAAAATAAGGAAGAATCCTTATTTGAAAAGAAAATAATCCTTTACCATCCACTTTTTTACCTACTTATTATTTTAATTCTTGTTGGAGAATGGTGTTTAAGAACTTGGGGTAGAAAGAAACAGATAAAAGGATAGTGTTAAGTAATTTATAAATGTATAAAACTAAGAGCAATATTAAAAATATAAATAAACTTATTACAAAAGTTAAAATTTATTTAAAATTATCTTTTTTATTTAAAGGCATTTATAACATATTATTATTTTTTGGCATAGTTTTTGTTATATTTTCTTTACTTGATAGGTTTTTTTCTTTTTCTTATTTATTTAGAAAATATTTTTCCGTTATTTTTATTTTTGTACTACTTTATCTTCTAGTGAAATATATTATTCTTTCCTTACTAAAAGTATATTCTAAAAAAGATGAGGTATGTCTTATAATTCAGCAGAATTATCCATTTTTAAAGGATGATTTAATTAATGCATTCCAGCTTATACCTATAATTAATAAGAATATATTTTCATCTATTTTGATTCAATCTTTAATAGAAAGAGTAAATAGAAATTTATCCAGAATTAGAATAAAAAATTTTATTGATAAAAAAGGAGTTTTTATAAAGCTATTAAACTTAATAGTTTTTTATTTTTTGATACTTTTTATTCCTTTCAGCAGGGCATCTTTCACAAGGTTGTTTTTCTTTTTAAAAAGCGAACCTTCTGTTCTTTTTAAACATATCCTACCAGGTAATACTTCTATTATTAAAGGTGAAAATCAAAGAATTGAACTCATTCCAGCTACTTTTATTAATGATAAGGTCTATATTTTATTTCGGAATGTTTATAAAAAAGAAAAAAGTAAATGGAAAAAAGAAAGAATGTATAAAGAGAATGACAAATATATATATGACATAGAGAACATAAATAACAAAATAGAATATTTTATCCAAATAAGAGATATTCAATCTAAACATTTTTTCATTACTTTATTTTCTCTGCCTAATATAGGAAGTGTTTCTATGGTATATATCTATCCTTCTTATACTGGTTTAAAGCCCGAAAGGTTTAAGAATAAATTAGATATTGAAGCACTTCTTGGTACAAAAATTCTGATGAAATGTAAAACAAATGTCCAACTAAAAAAAGCAAAGTTAATTACGTCAACCGGCAAAGAGTTTCCTTTAAAGATTGATAACTTAACTCTTAAAGGCCAATTTGTTATTCAAGAAAATGAAGAATATTGGATAGAACTTGAAGATTGTAATGGGCACACAAATTTAAATCCAATTAAAAATAGAATAGTTGTTATTGAGGATAAGTCTCCGTATATAGAGATTCTTTTTCCGAATAGGGATATTACAATCTCTAAAAGTGAAACTTTACCAATTGTGTATAAAGTAGAGGATGATATAGGAATTAAAAATATTACTATGATTTATAATTATGATGGAAAACAGCATAAAATAGAAATTGAATCATTTAAAACCAATATCAAAAGTATTCAAGATAAATTTGAGTTTAATTTAAGATTATATTCCTTTTTACCTGGTAAGATAATATCATACTATTTTCAAGTAGTTGATAATGACACAATTAGTGGACCTAAAAGCAGATTCTCAAAACGATATATGTTGGAGATATTTAGTTATACAAAAAGACATAATGATATAGAAAAAAAACAGAAAGAAATCAGTGATATGATAATTAAAATTTTAGCAGAACAGATAGAAAATAAAACTAGAGTTGAATCAAAAATGGATTTGGGAAGCATAAAAGAAAACCAGTCAGGAATTAGTAAAAAAACTAAAGAAGTTCTTGATAGATTTAACACTTTATTAAAGGATATGAAAACAGACCCGCTTACTTCGGAGTTTACATATGAGGAATATAAAAGTATGTTTAGGGGGATAAAATGGATAAAAGACAATAAAATGGACTATTTGGACAGTTTGTCTTTTGAAGAAAACAATAGAGAAACAATAAAAAGCATTCAACAAGATATCATTGATGATTTTGAAAGATATAGTTTGCTTTCGGATGATATCTTCAGAAGACAGAAAATGGATAATATTTTTTCTTCAACTGATGAACTTTTAGATACTACCACTAATTTAAATGAGTATTTAAAGGATTTTTCAAAAGAAGATAAACAGAAAATAAAAGAGTTAGAGAATATATTAAATGAAATTTCTTCTTTGATGCGTCAAATTATATCTATTTTAACAGATTATCCTAATGAGTTGCCTCAGGAGTTCATTAATAAGGATGCATTAGAAAATCTTGAACTTTCCAAAATACAGAATATCTTTGAGAAACTAAAAAAAAGTGTAGATGAAAATAATATTGATGAAGCAATCACTCTTGCAAAGAGATTTGCAGAGAGTTTAAGCAAATTAAAACAGGAATTAAATTTATTATCAGAAAATGTTGATATGTTTTCTTCTGTGAATGAAATGATAAATTTAGTTAACAGTATTAAGGAATTTATACAGAAAGAAACAGATATAAAGGAAAAGACATTTATATGGGAAAGAAAAAGACAAGAAAGACTTTTTTCCCAACAAGAAAGAAAACTTAAAAGGCTAAAAAAAATACAAAATACAATTAGTAATGAAATTTTGAATTTACATATTCAACAGAAAGAGGAATTGCTTAGAAAAATACAATATAAAACAAATAAAATTAGAGAAGATTTTTCAAATAATAGATTTGAACAGATGGATAATAAATTAAATAATTTAGTAAGAGATTTAAGAAGATTGGGAAATGAAATTTCCTTACTTAAACTCAATAACAAAAAAGAGCTGATGAAGAAAATTAAACGTATTTATACTAAGGAAATAGCGGTTAAAGATGAGTTTAACAGAAACATTCCTTCAGGAAAGCTTTTCACAATCAAAGAAAAACAAAAGATAAAAGACATTATCCCTCCACAGACAGCACTAATTAATGAAGTAGACAGATTTATAGTAGAATATAAACTTCTCGCAAGTAAGACGTCTTTGTTACCTTTATTAGAGGGATTAGAAAATCTCAATACCTCAAAATATGCGATGGAAAAGGTAAATAACAACTTAGAAAAATATAAAACTGTGCAGGCTCTTAATGAGGAAGAAGAAGCCATATTTTATCTTAATAAACTAAAAGGTATAATTGAGGGTTCATATAAAAAACTTTCTGCATTAAAAGAAGAAAAGATGCCCTTTGGAAAGAAAAAAAGTATGCTTCCGATTGGAGTAGGGATTGGGTTTAGAGAAGGTTATGTAGATATCCCTAAAAAAGAAGATTTTAAACCAATCTATAATCTTAAAAAAGAGATAATAAAAGCATTAAAGGAAACATATCCTGAAAAGTTTAAGAAAGTTATTAGGGCTTATTATGAGAAATTATATCAATAAAGTATTAAAAGAATTCCGGAAAGTATATTTTATAGTAATCTATAAAATTGCTTTAATATTACTGGTAATTTTTTTTGTCGCAGCTGAAGATATTCTAAAAAAAGGAGATTATTATTTAGAAACTTGGCAGATTGAAGAAGCAAAAGAATTAGCCAAGAAACTAAAAGGTAAGAAGGCAGAGTTTTTAAAATCCAAGATATACTTTTATGAAGGAAACTATAAGCAATCTTTAGAAATCCTTGAAAGAAACAATTTTAAAGGTGCATTTAAAACATATATAAAAGACCTATATAAAACAACTAAAGGGTTTATAATATTTGAAAGCAAACACTTTAAACTAAGGTTGTCAAAGAAGGATATTATCCTTAAGGATTACACTATTTCCACCTTAGAGAAAGCATATATAGAGGTTGGTAATGATCTTGATTTTTATCCAAAAAAAAAGGTCCTTGTTGAAATCTATCCTGATGATGCTTCTTTTCAGTTCGCATCTACACTTAGCAGGAAACAGATTGAAAATTCTGGGGCGATTGGGATATGTAAATTTAATAAAATTATGATAATTTCTCCACGTATGTTACTTTTTGGATATCAATGGAGAGATGCATTAACTCATGAATATACTCATTACTTAATTGGAAAGATAACCCATTTAAATATTCCACTTTGGTTTAACGAAGGTATAGCAAAGTATGAGGAAACACGATGGCGCAGCAGTGAATCCTTATATTTATCTTCGCTCTATAAAAATTATATATTAAATGCCAGAAAAGATAATGAATGGATAGACTTTCAGGATATGAGTAAAGGTATGCCAAATTTAAATAATATTAAAGAGGTTATCCTTGCTTTTGCTGAGGTTTCAAATGCGGTTGATTTCTTTATTAGGAAATTTGGGAAGGAATCTTTGAAAAGAGTTTTGAAGGAATTTTCACAGACATCTCCAGACAGAGCATTTAAAAAGATAACTGGTAAAAGTATCAAAGACTTTACAAAAATGTGGAAAAGATATATTTCTTCATTAAATATTATAGGGGCCCCTGAGGTAAGACCAAACAGGTATACCTTAAAGAAAAAAGCTCAAGATTATATTTCCGAATTTGTAGAGAAAAAAGCCAGAGATAATGTTCGGCTTGGTGATAGATTTTTAAAAATGGGGAAACTTGAGGTTTCTCTTATAGAATACAGAAAGGCACTTAAAAATGATGTTGATAATCCCTATATATTAAATCAGATTGGAAAGATATATGTTTTAAGACAGAATCTTGAAAAAGCAAAACAGATCTTTTTAAAAGTAATTGAGAAAAACCCTGATTTTTCTCCCTCCCATATGCATTTAGGAGATATTTACTTTAAAGAAAATAATTTTGACAAAGCTATAAAACATTATAAACAATGTATTAATATAAATCCATTTATTCCTTCTATACATAAAAACCTTGCTCAGATTTATTTTTATTTGGAGGATACTTTGAATGCTTCAAAAGAGATCCATATTTATAAAACCTTACTTCCGCTCCGGGAGCGGAAGTAAAAGGGGAATGGAAATAAAGGTAAATAAAGGGGGCCCAAATGAAAAGAAAAGAAGAACTGGTAACAGGGGAAATTTACCATGTTTTTAATAAAAGTATAGCTGGTTTTAAAATATTTAATAGTGATGGAGAATTTATTAGGATATTAAGGATAATAAGATATTACCAAATTGAAACTCTCCCAATTAAATTTTCTCAGTTTATAAAGTTAAACAAAATAAAAAGAGATAATTTCAATAAGTATTTTAATTCTATCCTTACCAATAAGGAAAAACGCATTCAGATAATTGCATACTGTATAATGCCTACACATTTTCATTTAATCTTAAAACAACTGAAAGAAAATGGAATCTCTATTTTTATGGGTAATATTCTTAATAGCTATAGTCACTATTTTAACATCAAACATAAAAGAAAAGGTCCTTTATGGGAAGGAAGATTTAAAAATGTTTTAGTTAAAAGTGATGAGCAGCTTATTCATCTTACTAGATATATACATTTGAATCCTACAAGCTCTGGAATAGTAAATAAACCAGAAGATTGGTGTTATTCCTCTTATATGGAGTATATAGCGAAAGACAAAATAAAAGAAATAATTTGTAACTATTCTGATATTATCCAAATATCCAAAGATTCTTATAAACAATTTGTAGAAGATAGGGTTTCTTATCAAAGAGAATTATACAAAATAAAACATTTAATTTTAGAATAACCGTTTTTCCGTTCCCGGAGCGGAAATATAGGTTGACAAAATTGAAATCTGTGGTATAAATAAAGTAGATTATATAGAATATTTAGAATTTATTGAATAAATGGAGATGTCTAATGAAGCGTATCTTTACAACTTTTGAGATTGCAAATCTTTGTCATGTTGATATGACCACTGTTATTAATTGGATTGAAGAAGGGAAGCTTCGGGCTTATAGGACTCCAGGCGGTCATAGAAGAATAAAAAGAGAAAGCTTTGTTAAATTCCTTCAGAGATTCAATATGCCTTTACCAGATGAGTTTATAAATGAGAAAAAGAAAAAGGTTCTTATTGTTGATGATGAACAGGTTGTTGTAGAAGTTATAAGCAGATTTTTGAAAAAGATGGGTTATGAGTTAGAATCAGCATTTAATGGATTTGAAGCAGGCAGAAAAATAGAGACATTTTCTCCTGGAATTGTGATATTAGATATAAATTTACCAGGTACAAATGGCATAGAGGTATGTAAGGAGATTAAAAACAAGAATAAAGATATAAAAGTTATTGCATTGACAGGTTATCCATCTAAAGAGAACAGAAAAAGGATGTTAAAAGCAGGAGCTGATACTTTTTTGTCAAAACCAATAGATCTGAGAGTTTTAGAAAAAGTACTTCTTACTTTATGAGAAGAAATAAAACAATAAAACAAAATTACAAAAGAATTTTAGTTGGTCAACTTACGTCTGGAATTCTACATGAAATTAATAATTTATTAAGTGGAATTTTGGGTTTTTCTCAGCTTTTGGTTAATGAATTACCAAAGAATTCTCAATGGTGTAAAGATGCTGAAAAAATTGAAAAAAGTGCTCAGAACTGTAGAAGGATTGTGAAGAATCTATTAGTATTTTCAAGAGATAAGGATTTTGAGTTTGGGCAGGAAAATATAAATGAGATTATAGATAGAAGCTTAGATTTATTAGCATATAATTTGAATTCAAAAAATATTAAGATTAAAAAGCATTTTGAAGAGAATATTCCTTTAATAAATGCAAGTTTTATACATCTTCAACAGGTCTTTGTTAATTTAATCAATAGTTTTATTGAGATAGGCTCTAAAAACCATGAGATTAAAATTTCAACCTTTAAAGATAATAAAAATGTCAAAGTTATATTTGAAAATTTAGGGAGGGAAATAAAAGAAAATCCATCTTTTTTATTAAATTATGAGATTATTCAGAAACATAACGGGAAGATATATAAAGAAAATAATGGTTTAAGTTATATAATAGAATTACCATATCATTAATTTTTAGTTTACAGGTTATTTACTTGACAAATAATAAGCTTTATAGTAAAATTATTCGCGATTTAAAAATATTATATAAGAAAATAATATAAAAATTTATATTATTTTAGCTTTTAGTTGAGAATAGAAAGTTTAGAAGTTTTTATTCACTCCAAGACACTTCTAGTTCTAAAAATTTAAGAAGAGATATAAAAATATATAGGGAGCGGAGACTAGGAGAGGAGACTAATGTCTGAAAATTTACTGGATATTAAACAAGTAGCAGAATATCTTCAAATGAATAAGATGACAGTATATAAACTTGCTCGTGAAGGAAAGATACCCGCATTTAAGGTTGCCAGTGAATGGCGATTTAGGAAGGATTTAATTGATGCGTGGATTATGAATCAACTTAAAGATAAACCAGGGTTCGAAAAGATACATATATTAAAAAAACTTTCAATTGATAAAACAGTGCTTATTGTTGATGATGATGAGACTATACGTGATTACTTTGAGAGAGCACTTAAAGAATATAAGGTTCTTAAAGCATCAAGTGGAGAAGAGGCGTTAGAGATTATTCAGAAAGAGAGGATAGATTTAGTATTGCTTGATATTCGGATGCCGGGGATTGATGGAATAGAGACACTAAAACGTATTAGAGAAATAAATAAGCATATTCAAGTTATAATGCTTAGTGCATATGGCACGCTTGAGACAAATCTTGAGGCGGCTCGTTTAGGTGCATATACTTCAATAGCAAAGCCATTTGATTTAAATGATATGAAGTCAGTAATACAGAATGCATTATCTTCTGTTGTTGAACCCGCTACTAAAATACTCACCAAAAAGAAAAAAACAAGAAGTAAATAAAACAGTACTTATTTATTTTTGATACCTTTCGGTTTCCCATCCTATATTTTCCCCCTAAGAAAAGACTTGACATTATAAGATACAATATTATATAATTTCATAAGAAAATTAAATAAATCTTCTACTTTTATATCTTATTAAATAAAATTTTATCCAATTATATTCAATATTTTTAATCTTATTCTTTTAAAGGAAGTATATGGAAATGAATAAAAAAAACATTATTTTTCTTTCATCTCTTCTCATTTTTTCT
>CAYYAU010000033.1:0-8923 GCA_964469765.1 uncultured Clostridia bacterium
GGAGGAAAACCCACTGCTTTAAGTAGAAAGCTTGCAACCTTGTTTGGGTATAAAGCGATAAATTTAATTAGGAAGATAAACTCTTCTAGAATGCTTGGGGTGGATAATGGAAAGATTATAAGTCGTCCATTAACTTATTCAATAAAGCATCGCAAGACTATAGATAAAAGTTTATACAATTTAGTAGAAAATATATTATCAAAATAAAGGAGGAGATATGCCACTTGTTACGACAAAACAGATGTTAAAAGAAGCTCAAGAAGGTAGGTATGCTGTTGGAGCCTTTAATGCTAACAACTTAGAGATAGTTCAGGCAATTATTGAAGTTGCTGAAGAAGAAAAAGCTCCTGTAATTCTTCAAGCATCTCAAGGAGCAATTAAGTATGCTGGACTTCAATATATTGTTGCAATGGTAAAGGTAGCCAGTGAGAAGGCAACCATTCCTGTTGCTTTACATCTTGATCATGGAACGGACTATTATCAGAACATTAGATGTTTAAGAGCTGGGTTTACTTCATTAATGTTTGATGGCTCTAAACTTCCTTTTGAGGAGAATCTGAGATTAACAAAGATGGTGACTGATATGGCTCATGCATGTGAGGTTCCTGTTGAAGGAGAAATAGGACAGATTGGCAAAATGTCGGATAGTGATGAACCTGGGGTTGCTATTGAAAAGACAAAAGAGCTTATGGCAAAACCTGATGAGGCTGAGGAGTTTGTAAAACAAACACAGCTGGATTCATTAGCTGCTGCTGTAGGGACCATACACGGATGCAGAACCCCTTTTGCTAAACTGGATATAGCCAGAATTGAGGAGATAAGAAGAAGAACAGGGGTTCCTTTAGTGTTACATGGTGCTTCTGGTGTAAATGATGAGGAAGTAAAAAAAGGAATTGCTGCAGGGATTTGTAAGATAAATATAGACACAAGAATAAGAATGGCATTTGTGAACAAAATAAGAGAAGTATTAAAAGAAAAGCCTCAAGAGATTGACCCAAGAAAGGTATTAGGACCTGCAAAAGACGCTGCAAAAGAGGTAATTAGAGATAGAATTAGAGTGTTTGGATGTAATGGAAAGGCATAAAAAAGAAATATGGATTAACCAGTAATGTGGTATACGTAAAACGATATCTGAACTATGAAAGGAGGTTGGAGTCAAAATGAAGATAGGTGTTCTTACAGGAGGAGGGGATGTTCCTGGACTTAATCAGGCAATAAGAGGATGTGTTCTTCAAGCACTGGAGTATGGATGGGATGTAATAGGTTTTATTGATGGTTGGAAAGGACTTATTGAAAACTTAGCAACGCCTCTTTCATTAACAGATGTAGAGGATTTAATGGATAAAGGAGGAACCATTATTGGAACATCAAGAACAAATCCTTACAAGGTTGATAATGGTGTTGAGAAAGTGTTAGAGAATATCAAAAGACTAAATATAGACGGAATTGTTGCAATGGGAGGAGACGATACATTAGGTGTTGCAAATAGACTGTATAAAGAACATAAGGTGAAAGTAGTAGGTGTCCCTAAAACAATGGATAATGACCTTTCAGCAACAGATTATACATTTGGTTTTGATTCCTCTGTGACATTAGCGGTGAATGCAGCTGAGGTTTTAAAGGATAGTGGAAAGTCTCATCATAGGATAATGGTTTTAGAGGTTATGGGTAGACATGCTGGTTGGGTGGCTTTATTCACTGCACTGGCTTCTGGTGCTGACTGGGTACTTGTTCCAGAAGAAAAGGTTAATCTGGATAAAATCTATACGCATCTAAGAAAGGTTTATCAAAGAAAAAAAACCGCTTTGGTTATTGTTTCAGAAGGGATAGAAATCCCGGGGATGAAGGTTGAAAAGGAAGAGCTTGACCAGTTTGGCCATATGATTCTTAAGAAAAGAGCCGTAGGTGATATGGTTGGAGAATTAATAGAAAAGAATCTAAACGTTTCTACAAGGGTTTCTGTTATTGGACACATGCAAAGAGGTGGCTCTCCCACAGTATTTGATAGGATGTTAGGTCTTAGAACAGGTGTTAAGGCTGTTCAGTTAATCAAAGAGAATAAGTTTGGGTATATGGCGGCTCTAAAAGGAATGGAAATTATAGGAATAGAGTTAGAGCAAGCAGTAGGAAAGTTAAAAACCGTCCCTCAACAGTGGATTCAATTAGCAATGACTTTGTTTAAGTAAATGTATGTCTACTTTTAAGTTCACATTGAGAATACCCTATGCGCAGACCGACCAGATGGGTGTTGTGTATTATGCTAACTATTTCATCTGGTACGAGCAGGCAAGAACAGAGTTCTTTCGGGCATTAGGTACGTCATATAAGGATTTAGAAAATAAAAATATTTATTTCCCTGTGGTTGAATCTTTCTGTAAATATATAAGACCTGTTAAGTATGATGAGGAAATTGAAGTAATTACACAATTATCTGAATTGAAGAATGCATCTATTCGTTTTAGTTACGAAGTAAGAAATAAAGGTGAAGTTTTTGCTATAGGATTTACAAAGCATGCCTGTGTGAATGAAAAAGGAAATACCTGTAGAATACCTGAGTTTTTAGAAGATATATTGTATCAGGCATTAGTTTAAGTTATTAGAAAGGATAAGGAAGATATGAAGGTTCCTTTTGAGTGGTTAAAGGAGTATATTGATTTGGATATAGGCGTAAATGAGATAGCAGAACTACTTACTCTAAAAGGGCTTGAAGTAAGTGGTATATCCCAATCAGGCACTGAAATACAGAATGTGGTTGTGGGTGAGGTGTTGGCTATAAAAAAACATCCTCAGATAGAAAGGCTTTATTTATGTCAAGTTTCTGATGGAAAACAGATTTATCCAGTTGTCTGTGGTGCTCCAAATGTAAGAACAAAACAAAAGGTTGCTTTAGCAAGAGCTGGAGCATTTCTTCCTGGAGGAAGAAAAATTAACAAAGTAAAGATTCAAGGAGAAGTTTCCTTTGGTATGCTCTGTTCTGAAAAGGAGTTGGGAGTCGGGCCAGATGATAAAGGTATTATGGTTCTTTCTCCAAAGGTTAGGTTAGGCGAGGATATAAAAAAGATAATTGGGCTTGCTGAGCCAATTTTAGAGGTAGAACTTCCTACAAACAGGTCAGATTGTGCCAGTATTTATGGTATTGCTAGGGAGATAAACGCAATCCTTACAGTTGGGCGCAAGAAAAGTTTTCTTAAAAAACCAATTCCTAACTTTTATGAAGGTGTTAAACATATATCAGAACTTATAAGTATTGAAATTCATACTACAGGATGTAAAAGATACATCGCAAGAGTAATTGAGAATGTAAAGGTTGGAAGCTCTCCTTCCTGGCTTGTAAATAAGTTGAAACTTGTAGGAATAAGGTCAGTCAACAATGTTGTAGATATTACTAACTATGTTTTAGTTGAACTTGGACATCCTTTACATGCATTTGATTATAATAAGATTAATGGGAAAAAGATTATTGTTAGAGAAGCAAGACATTCAGAAAGGCTCCTTTTGTTAGATGGGAAGGAAAGGAGTTTAGCCTCTACTGATTTGGTTATAGCTGACCAGGAAAGGCCGATTGCTTTAGCGGGTATTATGGGTGGAGAAAACTCATCAGTCACTGAAAGCACAACGAATATTTTATTAGAAAGTGCATACTTTTCTCCAGAACCGATAAGAAAAACCTGTAGGAGACTGTCTATTGAAACAGAGTCTTCATATAGATTTGAAAGAGGTGTTGATATAAAGAATCTCTCTTATGCATTGGATAGAGCTGTTTCATTAATTCAGAAATTGGCAGGAGGCGAAGTTGCAAAAAGCTATTCTGATATTTATCCAGTTGAGTTTGGTATCACTAAAGTTACATTATCAAAAGAAAAAGTCACAGAGCTTTTAGGAATAGAAATTTCAATAGAAGAAATAGAAACAATCCTTAAGGCTTTAAAATTTAAGGTGTTTCGAGAAGAGAATATATTAATTGTTGAGGTTCCTTCATATCGGAATGATATAAAAAGACAGCAAGATTTAATTGAGGAGATTGCAAGGCTTTATGGATATGACAGAATCCCTGTAGAAATGCCTACTATATCATTAAAGGAAAAAATTTTAACTTTCCCGGAGAAGAAAATAAAACAGTTTCTGATAAACATAGGTTTACAGGAAGCTATTTCTTATTCACTCGTTTCTGTTTCTGATTTGGAAAAACTAATGATAGAAAACCAGACAACTGTGGATATTGTTAATCCTCTTTCTCATCAGCAGAATGTTTTAAGGCCTACCCTTATGTTAGGGCTAATTAATATAGCAAAAAGAAATATATATCAGAAAAATACAAACTTAAGGTTATTTGAAATTGGGAAGGTGTTTTTAACACAACAACACAATATTATTGAAAAGAAAATGTTATCGGCTCTTTTAATGGGTAAGAGTCAACCTCTTTTCTGGAAGGGAACTGAAGAGATTGTTGATTTCTATTATGTAAAGGGTATACTGGAAGAGTTGTTTTTATTTAGTGGGCTGTCTATAGAGTTTAAAAAAGAAAAACAAAGATATAAAATTTTTTCGGATGTATACTATGAGAGTATTTTCTTAAATAAAGAGTATATAGGTTGTATAGGCAGTTTAAGTAACCAAAGTATCTTTTCATTTTCGTTAGCGCCAGGAAAGACACATCTTCCTTCTATTTTTCTATTTGAACTTGAAATGGAAAAGATTGAAGATAAAGCCAATTTCTTAAAGAGATATAAAAGATTACCTAAGTACCCTGCTGTTGTAAAGGATATATCACTACTTGTTCCTTTAGAGTTGACACACAAGAAGATTTTTGATAAAATTAAGTATGAAGGAACAGACCTGTTAAAAGAAATTAGACTTTTTGATGTGTATGAAGGCCAACACATAAGGAAAGGGTATAGAAGTCTTTCTTATACGTTAGTCTATCGTTCCGACACAAAAACCTTAACAGAGGAAGAGGTTAATCTCCTTCATCAAAAGATACTTTATAACTTAAGTAGAGACTTGAAGGTTGAGGTAAGGAAAAGGTAAGGGTTGCGAATTTTAAAATGGCATACTCATTTGAGGTATTAGAATCGAGACTTGAGCTTGTAATAAAGAAGATTAACAAATTAAAAGAAGAAAATAAAAGGTTAAAAGAAAACATAAAGGCTATAGAAGAAGAACAGAAAATTGCTAAGAAGTCTATTAGTCAATTATATAAGTTCTCAGACCAGAGAAAAAGAATAAAAGATAGATTAAGGGTTCTTTTATCAAGGATAGAAGAATTGAAGATATGATAAATGACCAAAAGGTTACTGTTAAAATATATAATTTAGAGATTTCTTTAGATTCTAAAGGTAAAGATCCTTTATATATTAATGCATTAGCTCGGTATGTGGATGAACAGATGCACAGAATTGCGAACAGCTCCTCCACAGTTGCTTCCGCAAAAGTAGCAGTTTTAACTGCTTTAAATATTGCAGATGAATTATTTTCTTTAAGAGATAAAAAAGAAAATAAGAAAGAAAAAGAACATATAGAAAGAATAATACATCGTTTAGAGGAAGCGTTAAAATAGGAACTTTTGCCCTGCGATGTTCGTGCTGTGTAATCTGTTTTAAAGCCGACACACTATTTAAGGGGAATCCGAGGTCTCTTTAACCGTGGTTTTAGAGATAGGATACCCACTTGTCAGTTTGGTGCTTTTAAAAAGGTTCCACACACGGCAAAGCGGGGCTTTTTTATTTATAGAGGTATAAAATGGAAGACCTATTTACTCAAGAAGTTAAAGAAGAGTATCCCTTAGCGTTAAGGATGACCCCTCTATCTTTTGATGAGTTTGTTGGGCAAGAACATATTATTGGAAAGGAGAAACTGCTTAAACGACTTATTGAGACAGATAGGGTTGGGTCATTAATCTTTTATGGACCACCTGGAACTGGGAAGTCTGCTCTTGCAAGAATAATTGCGAGGAAAACTCAGTCTTATTTTAAACATTATAATGCCTCATTTTTAAGTGTGAATCAAATCAAAAACGAAATAGAATATGCATATCATAGAAAAAAATTTGAGAATAAGAAAACAATTATATTCCTTGACGAAATTCATCATTTCAATAAAACACAACAAGATGTCCTATTACCCGATATAGAAAAGGGAGTAATTACATTAATTGCTACAACAACAGAGAACCCTTTTTACTATATTAATAAAGCATTACTCTCAAGGTCCAGTGTGTTTGAGTTTAAACCTCTAAATGAGAATGACCTTTATGTTATTCTGAAAAGGGCAATCAGTGATAAAAAAAGAGGATTGGGTGATTATAACATTAATGTTTCGGATGATGTGTTGAAACATTTAATAAAACTTAGTGAAGGTGATGCAAGAAAAGCACTTAATGGATTAGAAGTTTCGGTGCTTTCAACTACCCTTTCAAGTAAAGGTAAGGTGGATTTGACGTTAGAGATTATTGAGGAGTCAATTCAGAAAAAGGTTATAATTTATGATAAAAAAGGAGACTCACATTATAATACAATTTCAGCCTTTATAAAGAGTATGAGGGGTTCTGACCCTGATGCAAGTTTATACTGGCTTGCTAAGATGCTTTATACTGGAGAAGACCCGCGATTTATTGCAAGAAGAATAGTAATATGTGCAAGTGAGGATGTGGGTAATGCTGATCCAATGGCGCTTGTAATTGCTAATGCTTGTTTTCAGGCGGTAGAGTTTATTGGTATGCCTGAAGCAAGAATCCCTTTAGCTCAAGCTACGATTTATGTTGCTACAGCTCCTAAGAGTAATGCTTGTTATACTGGAATAGAAAATGCATTAGCAGATATAGAAAAGAGTTCTGTTCAAGAGGTGCCAGAACATCTGACTAAAAAGGGAAAGAAAAAGTATAATTATCCTCATAATTATAAAAATGGGTTTGTCAAGCAGGAGTATTTATCTACTTTAAAAAGATATTATCACCCAACTTTAAGAGGGTATGAAAAGAAAATAGATGAATACTTAAAAAAGATTAAGACCCAAGAACTAAAAAACAAAGAATAGAAACCAGTAACTAAAAAAAGCAGAGATAGATTAAATTGGGAAGAAATTTTAAAACTTAATTTCTTTCCTTATGATTTTTTTTCATTACATTCAAAAAATCCAAGAAAATCTACTTACCCGCCATTAAGGATTGGCGAGGTCTAACCCGCCAGTACGGAATTGGCGAGGTAAAGATTTTCTACTGATTTTTTTTCATTACATTCAAAAAATCCAAGAAAATCTACGAAAGGAGGAAGGATATGAGTTGGTTTGTTTTGAGTATAGCTACAGGCGTTGGTATAATAGTTGGTTATGTAATTCGTTTGGTCTATGCAAAGAATCAGTTAAGGTCTGCGGAGAAGCAGGCAAAGATAATCCTGGAAGAGGCTGAAAGGGAAGCTAAGACAAAGGTAAAAGAAGGCACTTTAGAGATTAAAGAGAAGATGCAGAAAGCACGTATGGAGTTTGAGAGTGAGACAAGAAGAAGAAGGCATGAGATTGAAAGGTTAGAAAAAGTAAGTAAATCAAAGGAAGAGACTCTTGGGAAAAGAGCCATTGAATTAGATTATAGAGAAAAGGAGATTGAAAAGAAATTAAGGTTTATAGCAGGCAAGGAAAAATGGATAGAAGAGGAAGAAAGAAAGTTAGTAAAAGGAAAAGAAGAACAGAAGAAGGTATTAGAGAGACTTGCCCATATGACACCTGAAGAAGCTAAGAATATTCTTTTAGAGAATATGAAAGAGGATGCTCAAAGAGAGGCTCAGGTACTTGCAAAAAGGGTAGAGGAAGAGGCTATTGAAAATGCACAGAGAAAAGCAAGACAGATATTAAGTATTGCAATTCAAAGATGCAGTGCAGAGTATACAGAAGAGGTTACGGTTACCTCGGTTCCTCTTCCAAATGATGAGATGAAAGGAAGAGTGATTGGAAGAGAAGGTAGAAATATTCACGCTTTTGAGACAGCCACTGGTGTAGACCTGATTGTTGATGATACTCCTGAAGCAATAACGCTTTCTGCGTTTGATGGTGTCAGAAGAGAGATAGCAAGAATTGCATTAGAGAGATTAATAACAGATGGTAGGATACATCCTACAAGGATTGAAGAGGTTGTAGAAAAGGTAAAAAAGGAAATGAATCAGCATCTAAAGGAGGTGGGAGAGGATGCGGTACTTAAGTTAGGGCTAGAGAGGGTGTCTCAGGAACTTATAACAATGATAGGAAGACTTAAGTATAGAACAAGTTATGGACAGAATGTTTTACAGCATTCAATTGAAGTTGCAAAAGCAGCAGCTATTCTTACTGAAGAGGTAGGTGGAGATGTTAAGTTTGCAAAACGAGCAGGTCTATTGCATGATATTGGAAAAGCTATAGATAGAGATGTAGAAGGCACTCATGCTCAGATAGGAGCAGATTTATTGAAAAAACATGGTGAATCTGAGAAGGTAGTAAATGCTATTCTTTGCCATCATGGAGATTGTGAACCTCAAAGTATAGAGGCGGTACTGTTACAAGCAGCGGATGCAATTTCAGCATCAAGGCCAGGTGCCAGAAGAGAAACATTAGAGTTTTATATTAAACGGTTGGAGAAGTTAGAGAAAATAGCAAATTCATTTAGAGGAGTGGAGAAAGCATATGCAATCCAAGCAGGAAGAGAAGTAAGAATCATAGTTGAACCAGAGGAGGTTGATGATAACTTAGCCCAACAGTTAGCGAGAGAGGTTGCGAAAAAGATTCAACAAGAGGTAAAGTATCCTGGACAGGTTAAGGTAACTGTTATAAGGGAGACACGTTCAACAGAAGTAGCGAAGTGAAGTATAGAGCAGAAAAAATAAAGTTTTGATTTATTTGACATTTGGGCTTTGGATTTTGGGGTGAACCAGAATAAAGTTCGGTACACCCCAACCCTGATACC
>CAYYAU010000034.1:0-8914 GCA_964469765.1 uncultured Clostridia bacterium
AAATAGAAACAAGTATTTAGTAAATAATCTTCTTAAGAAGATGGAAGAAACAAACGAGAAAGAGGCGGTGTTAATAGCAGGAGGATTCCATACAGAAGGCATAACGAATTTATTAAAGGAAAAAGGTATAAAGTGTGTAGTCATAAGCCCGAATATTCAGAGGATAAATGACAGAGGTCAGAACTCAGAAAACAAGAGTAATGGATTTGAAAAGAATAGGTTGTTAGTTAGTATTGAAAGGATTTTAACAGCATTAAGGCCACCTGTTTTAGAAACATACAATCCACAAAGTCAACCTGTTCAGTTAGTTCAGACAGGTCAACTTATGGGGTTATCAATTGCTGCTGGGATTTGGGAAGAAATTAAAGAGAGATGGAACCAAAAAACTCAAGGAACAGTTGAAAAACTCAGTAAAAGAATCAAAATATTTGGAAATCCTGAAGGCCAATCAATAATATATGCAAAAATCATTGGATTAAGTGGGAAGGTTTTACCTGTTATTCTTTTTGTTGATTTGGATACAAAACAGATAAAAGGCTTCATATATGGTAGAGATAAAGTAAAGGGATACTTAATGGGTCAAAAATCCTTACCAAAGGGATTGATGAAGTTTTATGGTTTTTCCACCTACGCGGTGGAATTGGTAAAAACAGAGGGATTATGGTCAAAAATTAAGAAAGGGGTAACCAGAATTTCAAATGGTTCAAAACGTTCTATTATAGGAATTATTAATAATATAAAACTTTTCATTCAACAATTGGTTACGACAAAACCAGCTGAGTTTATAAAGGTAAGGAAGACTAAGAAACCTGAACAAAGGATAACATTAAGTATAAAGCAAAATAGAAGATTAAAGAACGCAATAAATAAAATAAAACACGACCATCCTGAGTATGGGAAACTGTTAGATAGTTTGAAGATTAAGGTATGGAGAAACCTGTTAAGTTTAGGAAGGAACTGGGATGGTGTTATTGATGTTGATGAGAACGCATTTGGAAATGATATTGCTTTAACTTTAACTATCTATCATGAGCTTTTACATACTCTTCTTAGGCAGTATAGAGCACGGGGGAAGTTAACTCCAGCACAAAAGTTTGCTGAAGAAGTATGGGTAGTTCAGAAGGAACTTGAGTATCTTTTAAGTGATAAGTTTACTGATGAAGAAAGAAATGATTATCTTGAGTATCTAAAATCCTCAAAAAAGATAAATGATGCCTCATTCCAGAAGTTGTATCAAAAATATACCAACCTTAAATCCTTAAATGTAAAACCCGAAAGATTAAGGTTAGCAATAGCAACCTATGTAAAACAAACATTAAAAAGAGATTTAAAATACATCAAAGATAAAAAATTAAGTAGATTTATCATTTCCTTTGATTTAAGAGAATCTAAGAATAAAAAATCATTGTTAGAGCAAATTCAGCTATTAAGTAATCAGTTTAAACAAGCTATTTTAGAATTAAGCTCTTCAATTGTTGAAGATAAAAAGACCACAAAAGGTGCTAAAGAATCTAAAAAATCTAAAGAATACTTATCTGCTTCAAAATTAAAACAAATTATTATAACTAATCTTTATTTGATTAATCAATTAGAACCCAGTGTAAATAATCTTACCAATGAACAGATAAAAGCAATTATTTCTGCACTAAGGTATCAATTAGAAAGGTTTAATAAGGAATCTATTGTTAAAAATCTTTCTCCTTTATTAAATGAGCTTTCTTCTGGAGATGAGATTGCAGAAAGAATAAGAAAAGCAAAAACAAAGGATGAAATTGTTGATATTATTCTTCCTTTTGTATTTACATTAGTTAGGAAGGTTGCAATAGATACTTTAGAGAAAAGGTACTACTCTGTCCAGACAACAGGGGCAATAGCACTTTATTATGGTAGAATACTTGAACAGCTTACAGGAGAGGGAAAAACATTTACATCAACTTTACCTGCAATTCTTAAGTCATTTACTAAAAAGGTTCATATTCATACAACAGCTACAAAGTATGCACAGAGGGATGCTTTAGATACAGCACCATTATATTTAGATTTAGGGTTAAGTGTTGGTGTAATTACAGATAATCCAAATGAATCTTACATTGTAGTAATGAAAAATGGAAAGCCTTGTCTTGAAAAAGCTCCTTTAAGCATTGTTTATTCTCAGGATGTTGTTTATGGAAAACACAGTAATTTTGTTTTTGATTATTTAAGGGATAATAATGTAAAAAGTCCATTTTTGCAAAGCCAGCCAGATTTGTCTAAGACTTACTCACTTCTTGATGAGGTGGATAGTGTTCTTATTGATGAGGCACGAACGCCTCATATATTGTCAGAAGAGGAAGAGTTGACTGAAAAAGATAAAGACAAAATTAATATAGCTAATCAAATTATAATGAGAATAATTAGAAACAGTAATAATTATGAAGTTGATAGAGAACAACACACAGTAAGCTTAACTGAACAGGGTCAAAGAGAAGTGGAAAGAATGCTTGGTATAAGCATATTTGAAGGAAATACAGAGGAACAAAGAGAGTGGATATATAGAATATTGAACGCTCTAAAATCTTATGTATTATTTAAGAAGGATAAGGATTATTTGATTGAAGAAGGGAAGGTTGTGCTTATTGATAAAGAGACTGGAAGAAAGATGTATGGCAGAAGATTAAGCGATGGTTTACATCAAGCAATTGAGGCAAAAGAGAATGTTGCAATAAATCCAGATGGGAAAACAGTTGATTTGATAACAAACAATAGATTCTTAACTCTCTGTGGAGAATGGGCAGGAATGAGTGGAACTGTAAAGGTAGCAGAAAGGTTCTTTAGGGAAGTTTATGGAAAAGAGGTCTACCTTGTAAGAACAAATATTTTCGTGCATAGAGAAGATAGGATGGATAGAATCTATAAGAATAATTTTGAAAGGATAAAAGAAATAATTTTGGACATTATAAGTGTGCATAAGACAGGCCGACCAATTCTTTGTGGTGGCAACATATCAGTAGAAGAGGCGCAAGCTTTAGGGGATATTTTAAATGGAGAAGGAGATAATAAAAAGATTGCTAAGGTGTGGGGCATAACCGTAGAAGAGCTAAAGGTTATAAGAAAAGAGATTAAAAGAAATCCCCTTGATGTAAAGGCAAAGGTTCTTAATGCAAGATATTCAAAACAAGAAGACCAAATTGTTAATACAGCAGGAAATTTAGGAGCAATTACTATAGCGACTAACATAGCTGGCAGGGCCACTGATATAAAGTTAGCCGATGAAGTTAAAGAATTGGGTGGTTTATTTATTATGGGAATTAGGTATAGTCAGTCAAGAAGAATAGATAATCAGTTAAGAGGAAGAGCAGGCAGACAAGGTGAGTTAGGGACATCTCAGTTTTATGTTTCTTTAGAAGATTTTGAAAAGTATTGGCAGGATAGCCCAAATGAAAAGAAAAGAATAGAAAAATTACTTGAAGAAGGAAAAAAGAAAGGTGTTCTTCTTATGTTAAGAAGAATTCAAAAAAGAATAGATGAAAGGAATATTGGCCATTTGGTTGAGGAGGCAAAGTATTATCAACAGTCTGATATTCAATTAAACATAATTGATAAATTACGAAAAGAACTATTAAGAGAAAAGAAGGTAAGGCTTGTTAGAATAGGAAAGAACACATATGATTTTAATCAAATATTAAAAATGTTATCTGAATCAGTTATAAAACACTATTCTGGGATAGATATAGAAGAGGCTCAGTTTATTGCGAGACAAATTCTTTTAGAAGTGATTAGCAGAAACAAAGCAGACTATACTGATGTAATTACTGATATCCGTCAAGCAGTAAGTATGAAAGAATCGGAAGAAAGTAAAAGATTAATTCTTTATCAGGTTGAACTTCATAAAGCATTTGTGAGTTTATTAAACAGAATTATTGAAGAGTCTATTGAAAAGATAGAAGATTCTCAGAAGATAGAAAGACTAATAGATGAATTTAAGGAAAATAAAAAAGCAATAGAAGGAATAAATGCCGTTGTTGAATCTTTGAAGGCTAAACCCTCTCAAACAAAAGAAGTTGATACTGTAAGATTGAAAAAAGTTTTAAAAAGAGAGATTTCAAAGGTTATAGGAAAGATTCTTAAACTTAGAAAGGAAGAGATTATCAATATAAGCGACGCAATAGCATCAACAATTTTAATAAATTCAATACTCTATTTGAGATATTTTGAAAATAATAGGTTAAATAAAAATTTCAGATTTATTTTTGAAAAGGATTTAAAATCAATAAATTCAAAAATTGAGAATATATATTTTACATTAAGTTTTTTAACTCAACCAGATGTTGTAGAATCATTTTTAGATGTAAAAGAAGGAAATCTTGAGATTAAAAACTTAGAGGTATTAAAGAAGATTCTTTCGGGGGAAATAAGTAATATAGTGTTAGAGGATACTCTTACTAATGAAATATTAAATGCCATTATATCAGGAAAAGGAATTATTAACCCATCTTCTCCAATTGAATCAGGGTTGACTAAAGGGCCTTTTAGTTATGCTATATTTGAGTTAGAGATGGGATTGAAAAAAGGAAAAAACCCAAGAGTGGTTGTCGTTAAAATAGCTAAAGATATAGATGTTATATCTCCGAATAGAATTAAACATTTTAGGCAATTTATTGAGGATGCCAAATCTTCAGGCAATATCTTAGGAACAGTAATTGTAATTGATAAAGATGTAGATTTAAGAAAGGCGACAGGCTTGATATCTAAAGTTGAAAAGATTGCAAAGAAGATTGCTCCTCCTGTGTTTTTAAGGCAGGTGAGTAAAGAAAGGATTATTTTACCAAAAGGTTCTATTCAAAAAATTTCAGATTTTATTAAAAAAACATTTTTAGGTATTAAAAAGTTTATGAGTGAATTTGCTGTGAGATTTAGTATATTCAGAAAAATTTTAAAATGGCAGTCAGTTGATACATTAAAGAATATCTTTACAACAAAGAGAGGCATTGCAGTAACTGCTGGATTTGGTCTTCTTTTTGGAGTGCCTGCAGTTGCAAAATATTTTTCACTTACTACTGACCAAAAATATAATAATGTGGGGATGGACTATTATAGGGCTATACAAAACTATAGCATATCTGAAATAAGTTTGGAAAATGACTTGTCTTCAGGACAGATTACTTTGTTTAAGTATCTAAATCAATCAAACAGTAATTTAAGAGAATTAAAAACTTATTTAGAAAATCTTAAGGAAAGAGCTCCACCCTCAAGTAATATTATTTTGATATTAGAGCAAGCGTTAGTTGAGACTAATAAGAAAATAGCAGTTAATCAGAAACAGATAGATGCACTTACCAAATTAAAAAGCTCTGTTCCTAAATCATTAAGAGAAAAAGGAGTAACTGCTCAAGCCGAAACAAAAGCACCCCCCAAGTCTAGAAGAACTTCTGAAAAGCAAAAAGGACCTTCCAGAAAAATAGAACCTGAAGAAAAACAGCCGATTATTTCTAAAGATTTAAAACAAGTAAAGGAAATCTATAATAAATTTATAAAAAGTATTAAAGGAATAATTTCTAATTTATCCGCTCAATTAGAAAAAGTAAAAGAAGAAAGAACTAAAAAAGTCCACCAAAGTTTACAATTAGCCAAGCCATCTGTAAAAGAACCAACTCCAATAGCTCCTCCTCCAAAACCACCCAAAAAGGAAATAGAATTACAAAAGTTAGATATTACTAAAGAGATTTTAGAAAAAAAGGCGTATCTATCCTCAAGGCAACTTACGTTTAAGATATACCCAAAGCTGTCTGGTATAGATAAAGAAACAGGTTTTCGTTATATGGCAGCAGAGGTAACAAGAGACGAGTATGGAAATGATAAAAAAGCAATAAGATACTATGTGTTTTCTAATAGGTACTACCAACCCGGAAGAGAACTTTTTGTTGAAAACGGAAGAATGTACATTAAAGTAAAAGAAAAAAGTAAAATACAACAAATCTATAAATCAACGATGCTTGTTCAAAAAACAGATGCTTTAGGAAGACCTGTAAAGGATGGAAATGGTTGGGATACGGTTGTTCTTCAATATGTTGAGGATGGAAAGATAAAGGAAGACCCCATAGGTTTTTTCAGTACATATCCCACAGATACAGGATTAAAATACAAAAGAATCAATCCAGAAAATAGCAAATCCGGTGACCTTATTGTTAACCTTAACACAGGAATTGATTCAGAGACAGGAAAGGTTAACCCACTAAAAGCAAACAGGATAATTTTTGGAGAGAATGCGTTAATTTCTAGAAAATCGGATAATCAACTTGGAAGAATTTTACTTAATTTAGCAAAGGATGATGCTGTAAAGTTTAAAGCCCAACTTGAAAGTTATGCTGTATTTCAGTTTTTAACATTGGGATTAAATCTTTATTCATTAGGAGCTGATAAAATACTTGATTCTCATATTATTCCAGGGATGTTTGTGTTGTTTGACTTGATTATTTCAAGAAATAATCTACCTAGTAAACTCACTTCCCAGCAGATTGAAAGAATCAGGGAGTTGGTCGTTAAAGCCGCAAAAGAGGGTGATGAAGAAACATCTAATAAAGCGGCAGATGAACTCATTCAAACCTTAAAAGACAGCAGAGAGGTTTTACCTGAGTTTGGGTATTGGCTTAATATGTTTACAAACTTTGCAAGAGCAACAGGAGTTTCAGACAGAGGATTTTTGAAACAGATATTTAACAATAAATATATAACCCCAGCAGGAGATGTTAATCTTGTAGCAGTTTTAGAGAAATTAAGTGTATTAGAGAAGAATGCTTCAACTCCTGTCTATATTATTCCTGAAAGGATAGAAACCCACAAAAAAACATTAGCTCATGGCACAGTAACAGAAGAAAAAGTCCGTAAACCTATGGAGTTACGAATTCATAATCCTGTGGGAGTAACTACAAATATTTTACCTCAACTTATAAAGGTTCTTTCATTTGGTCAAAGATGTAAGGATTATCCTACAATTCCAAAGATTGTTACAGATACTGTTGAGTTTCCATTTAGTTTAATAAAAGTTCTTTCTGGCGGTAAACTCTTTTCTGATGTTCCTTCAATTCCAGCACTTTTTACAGACATATACCATCAAGTTTATGTTTTTGGTTATCCTTTATTTGTTTTTAGAGAGATAGATAGAGCTAATAAGTATATTGATGGTTTGAATAATACCTATGCTTTCCTTGTGGATAAAAATGGAAATATTATTGAAAGATATAGAACTCAATATGAATTCAATAAATTAAGATTAAAACCAATCGGTCTTTCTTCGGGAACAGAGTTTCTTGGAAGAAGGTTTGTAAGGCCTGCATATGTTAAACTTGATAAAAAGGGTAATATTGAAGGTGTAATTATTTTTGGAAGAAAATCCTATGAAAGAGAAAATGAAAAGCTCAAATTAGACCTTGAAAACTATTACAAACATATAGGGATTCAAGGAGAAAAAGGTGGAGTATATCAGAAGTTAAGTAGAAAGGAAACAAGGCTTTCATTGACCTCAAGATTTAAGAAGAATTCCGAAGATATAAAACCAGAAGATATCTTTTCATTTGTATTAGGAAGTATATATCCTTACACAGGTCTTATTCCAAGCCATATAAATAACCAAAAAGGTGTCTCTGAAGCAACAGGATATACATATGACCAGGCATTGACCTCAATACTTCTTAATCTTTCTTCAAAGACACGAGATTCTTCAACAAGAATCCTTGAATATTTTACTAATCATCCTAAATTGTACAGAAAAGGGGCTGTTGTAGATGCTATTGAGACAACAGATGTTAAGGGTAGAGTAAAAGAAGAAACAGCCACATCTGGACCCCAAGCATGGTTAGGATTAGGATATTTGCAATCCTTTAGGGCTTCTAAGAACCAGAATTCCTTGAAACAGGCTATTCAAATTGCAGATGAACTGATAAGAAGGCAGGATAGAGATGATGGTGGAATAATAAAGACAAAAGAGATTCAGAATAAACAGTATAAGGATTTACTTTTTAAGTATAAGTTGAACAAATGGCTATTTGAAAGAACAAAGGATATAAGATATGAACAAAGAGCAAAAGAGACATTAATTCAGCTTTCTACTATTCAAGGTTCTCTTATGGTAAAGTCTGTTGAAGAAAACCTTGATGCCTATGCATTATTTGAGAATCTTTATGAAATAACAGGTAATACAAAGTATAAAAAAGCAAAAGAAAGAATTCTTTCCTGGCTTTCTACACAGTTTAATAAAGAAGAGGGATTTTTCTATAGAGGGGCAAGGTTTAATGCTAATATGAAAAGTTGGGAAACAGATAAAGTCTTTGCAACTGATGCCAATGTCCTGGCAATAATAGTTTTAGGACCCGAGATATTAAATAATAAAAATTTCGCTGGAGAAAACACAGTTTTAAAGATTCTTGAAAATATTGATAAAAAAGCAGGAATTAGGCAGAATGGAAAAATTGTTGGTTATGATGCAACAGATGAAAAAGGACGAGGAGAAAGGGATGCTATGGTATTTCCTGAATTTTCATCAATGGTTGCATTAGCAAAAAAGATTGCAGGACAAACTAAATCTGCAGAAAATATTCTAAGTCATCTTTCTAAATTAGCCTATAGGAATGATATGGGTGTTGGTCTACCCTACTGTTCTAAATCAGGAATAAAGCCTTTCTTTGATTCTCAATGGACAACGCCTGATGCACAAGTAAGCATTGCTCCTACTGTATGGTATGGTTTTGCTCAGTTAGGTTATAATCCAGTTAACTTAGAATCAAAGGTTCCTAAAAACCTCAATCCAGAAGATACATTAACAAGAATAGAACAAACCTACCCTATTGACGATATAACAGAAAATATTAGAAGACTTCTGTTAGATGGGAAAGAGTTAGAAGCAATGGATTTTCTCTATAGACTTATGGAAGACTTCTCT
>CAYYAU010000035.1:0-8819 GCA_964469765.1 uncultured Clostridia bacterium
ACATTTACAATAATTCTTATTCCTCATAATATCTCTAGGCCTATTAGGATTACTCTTTCCTGGATAACATTCCTTTTGTTATTTATTATCTGGCTTTCCTCAATCACTGTCTCTTTTATAATTATTTCTCGAAGAATAAACTACCAATTAGTAATTAAAGCTAATGAGTATCTAAAAGAAAAAACAGAGTTCTTTGCAAATGCATTAACTCAAAGTAGAGAACTTATTGATAAAGTAAAAGATATAGATATACGATTGAGATCTCTTCTTGCTATGAAGACTAAAAAGGAGATTATTGAAATAGGTGGTGCGGGAGGACCAAGCCTTTTGGACCAAACAAGACTTGATATTATCCTTCATGAAGGGGAAAAGATACCAAAAGAAGAGTTCACAATGAACCTTGAACAACTAAAAAAAGGAATCTGGGAAAGAAGGCAAAGTTTAAGGCAAATAGACGCATTTCTTGCAAACCAAAAAGCATTACTTGCTGCTACACCAATGGGATGGCCTACATATGGAAGAATTACATCAAGATTTGGATGGAGAAGAAACCCATTTTCTGGAAGGAATGAGTTCCATAAAGCAATTGATATAGGAAACCTAAAAGCTACTCCTATAAGAGCTACTGCTGATGGAAAAGTTACATTCGCAGGTTGGGCAGGTGGGTATGGAAAAATTGTCATAATTAATCATGGATTTGGATTCTCTACAATATATGCCCATTGTTACAAACTACTTGTTAAGGTAAATGAAAAAGTTAAAAGAGGGGATATAATAGCATTGATGGGAAACTCTGGTATGGCAACTGCTCCTCATCTTCACTATGAAGTCAGGTATAAAGGAAAAGCTTTAAATCCAATGAGATTTGTAAGGAGATGAAGACGATGTTTAGTAAGAAAAAAAGTAACAATCAAATAAGTGCTATTGGTAAGGTTGAAACATTTATAAGTACCCAAACGCATATAAAAGGAAATATAACAACGAAAGGAACATTAAGGATTGATGGTAAAATTGAAGGGGATATAAAAAATGCAGAGGGTATTATTATAGGAGAAAATGGAGCAATTAAAGGGAATATAAATGCTCAAACAGTTGTGATTGGAGGTAAAGTAACAGGAAATATTACTGCTTCCTCTGGCATAGAGATGCTTGCCACTGCCCAGATATTTGGTGACATTACAACTCCGCAACTTTCTATTAACGAAGGAGTTCTTTTTGAAGGCCACTGCAATATGACAAAACTTCGCAAAGAAGAAACTGTCAACCTATCTAAAGAAAAAATTCTTGAAGGAAATTAACTCTGTCATTCCTTTCTTATCTTTTTTCTTTAATCATTTAATTTCTAATTAGAAAGATTTCTTAAAAACAAATATAACGGACTAAGCAAAACACTAATAAAGGTTGAAACAGTAATGGACGAGGCGGTTAAGTCTGGATTAGCATTGTACTTTTTAGCTAATATATAATTTGAAATGGCGGAAGGCATTGTTGAAGAAAGAATTATTACACTTTTTAAACTACCTGTTATGCCTAAGAAGGAGGTTAATACTATAGAAACAATAAATCCTCCAAATATTCTAAACAAAGAAACACCAAATCCTAATTGAAAAAACCTAATCTTAATAGAGCTTAATTGATATCCAACAATACTTAACATAAATGGAAAAGCTAAACTCTTTAAATAAAAAGAGGCTTTTTCTATATAAAAAGGAGTGTTTGGAAAAAACACATTACACACTATTCCGAATAAAACAGAATAAATAATAGGTAATTTCGTTATTTCTTTTATAGCCCCTTTATTTGTAATTAAATAGATGCCAAAGGTAAAATGAATAACACTTATTACTAATGAATAAAATATTGAAAAGAGCATTCCCTGTTTCCCAAAGAAAAGTGTATTTAATGGAATTGCAAGATAAGCTGAGTTCATAAATATTATTGGAAGTGAAACCTCCCGTAATGCCATCTTTGTAAATTTAGAAAAAATACTGCTCCAAAAATACCCTCCCATTACAACTACAACTGCTACTAAGATAATCATCAATCCATCCTTAAACTCTATTTCTGTTTGCCACACTGAAACAAAAAGAAATATTGGAATCAAAAAATAAAGAGAAAGAAAAATAATAAAATCTACAGACTTTTTAATGAGTTGTAGTTTTATTTTACCCACAAAAAATCCCAAAAGAATAAAAAGGAAAATGTTTGAAGTTAATCTCAATAAGAATAACATACTTACTCCATCTCAAAATATCAAAAAGGGTAATTGTTTCTTCTTGCAATATTTAAAGATTTGTTATAGTATATATTGAAAGAAACAAATATAGGGAATTAGAATGTTCAAATTTTTAAGAAAAAACAGAAAGACGATTCTTTGGATAATTGTAATAAGCTTTGGAATTGGAATATTCTCATTTGGATTTATTTCCCGAACAGTAAATATTGATATTGTGGCAACAGTCAATGGAAAAAAGATTTCATATCAAACATTTAAAAGTTTAGTCTCTCAACAACTTTTTAATTGGCAAAACCAAAATAAGGATAAAGAAATTACTCAAAAGGATATAACTCAAATAAAAAAAGAGGTGTTAAGATACCTCATTCAGCAACAACTTCTTCTTAATGAAGCACAAAGATTAGGAATACAAACAAGTAAAGCCGAAGTAATATCCACCATTCAGTCGCTTCCTCAATTTCAAAAAGATGGAAAATTTCTTCCTCAACTTTATTTCCAAAATCTAAGTAGATTTTATCATTTAGAACCACCTGAGTATGAAAAAATTGTTGAAAACAATCTTATTGTTAATAGGCTTAGAAGGTTTATTCTTTCAAATATAAGAGTTACAGAAAAAGAGATTGAAGAGGAGTATCTTTTAAATAGCAAAAAAATTAATAAAGAAGAGATTAAAAAGAAACTCCTACAAAATAAAAGAACCTTGTACTTCACTGAATGGTTAAAGTCTCTTTATAAAGATGCCAAAATTAAAAATTATCTTCCACGCATTGAAAAAACCATAAAACAATAATTTATCTCTACTAACAGACTTCAAGATGTTTAATCATCTCTTTAAATCTTTCAACTGGAAACCCTACAACATTTGTATAAGAACCTTCTAAATTCTCTACAAACCTATCATTGTTTTCTTGAATAGCATATGCGCCAGCCTTATCAAGATGTTTACCAGCGATTTGTTTTATTTCTTTTAAGGATAACCTTCTTAGTTTTACTCTGCTTTTTTCATAATCAACTAATATTTTTTTTCTATTTTGGTCAATTATTGTAACTCCTGTGTATACATAGTGAGTGGTTCCGCTCAATGTTAGAAGGATTTTAATTGCATCTTTTTTATTCTTTGGTTTAGAGATAATTTTCCTTTTATTTCCTCTTCCTAAAACAACAATAGTATCACATCCAATAATAATTTTATTCTTTACAAATTTACTTACTGCCTTTGCTTTGAGATAAGAAAGTCTCTTTACAATTAATGATGGATAGCCAAATCTATACTTTTTCTCATCTATATTACTTTCGTAGGTTTTAAATTTAAACTTAAGATGTCTTAAAAGTTGTTTTCTTCTTGGAGATTTTGAAGCAAGTATAATCTCTCTTTTCATAATTTCCTTTTTACTTGTGGATAAATTTACATTTAAACCCTTTAGATTTAAATATTCTACCATTCCTATCCACAATGAGTCCTTCAACATCTGGTAATCTCTCTAATAATATTAAACCATCCTCAGGTCCCATAACAAATATGCCTGTTGCTAAACCATCAGCTAATATAGGGTCATCCGTTATAATAGTCACACTCTGACATCTATCAGAAGGATAACCTGTATGAGGGTCAATAATATGAGAGTACCTTTTTCCATTATACATAAAAAATCTCTCATAATCTCCAGAGGTAACAACTGCTTTGTTTTCTCCATTAACAACAGCAAATACACCTCTTTTTCTTGGATGTTGTATTCCTATTCGCCATGGTCTTGATTTATATCTGCCCAAAGCATAAATATCTCCTCCTGCATTGATTAATGCATCCTTTATTCCATATGAAATTAAAATATCTTTCGCCTTTTTCAATGCAAAACCTTTTGCTATTCCACCTAAATCAATCTCCATATTTTTTTCTAAAACAACATCATTTCCAATTACCTTAATTTTAGAAAAATTAACGCTTTCTCTTATCCTTTCAATTTTCTCTTTAGAACGAAATACCTCTGATTTATTAAACTTCCATAGTTTCCTTAGAGGGAAAATAGAAATATCAAAAGCACCTTTTGTTAATTTCCCTATATAAATTGAGTCCTTTATAAGAGAAACCTCATCTTCATTAAATGACACTCTCTTTGTTCTATTCAAAATGCCAATCTCACTTTCAGGGTCATAAACATTTAATCTTCTTTCAATTCTTTTAAGCTCCTTATACAATATAGAAAACACCTTATCTGCTTTTTTCTTATTTAAAGTCTTTACATTAATATCCCAGAATGTATCCATTAAAAAGAGTCTCCTTTGAAAGTAAGACCCTTTTTTACATCCAGAAACAAAAAGCAAAACAATGTTAATGAATAATATTAATCTTTTTACCACAGCGATTACAAACTTTTCCATTTAATCCGATTATTTTTGTTCTATAACCCTTTCTTTCTATAAGGAGATTCCCACAGAAAGGACAGTATGTATTGCTACCCATTTCTTCCCATACATTTCCTAAATATACAAATCTCAATTTCTTAAGCGCTAACTCTCTTGCTTTTTTTAAAGTTGAAAGTGGAGTAGCACTAATACTCATTTTATATGCAGGAAAGTATCTCGAAAAATGTAAAGGGATTTCAACAGATAAAGAAGAAATCCAATCCACTAAGTCTTTTATCTCATCAAGAGAATCATTTAAGGAGGGAATAATAAGGTTAGTTATTTCTATATGCTTTTTTGCTTTAAACATAAGTTCAACTGTCCGAAGTACAGGTCCAATACTTGACTTACATTGCCTTTTGTAAAACTCATTCTTAAACGCCTTCACATCAATATTAGCTGCATCAATAAAAGGAAGAAGATTTGTAAGAGGAGCTTCGTTTATATACCCATTTGTAACTAAAACATTCATTAATCCATATCTATGGGCAAGATAAGATGTCTCTAATAGAAATTCATAGTTAATCAAAGGCTCATTATAAGTATAAGAAATACCAAAAGAGTTATACTCCTTTGCTAAAGAAACAATCTCTTCAGATGAAACATCCCTCATAGTAACATCTTCATATGTAGACTGAGAAATCTCAAAATTCTGGCAGAAAGGACATTTGAAATTGCATCCAATTGAACCAATTGAGATAATCTCTTTTCCTGGATAAAAGTGATACAAGGGTTTCTTTTCTATAGGATCAACACTAACAGAACTTGCTCTTCCATAGGTTAATGAATAGAGTTTTCCGTCAATATTCTTTCTAACATTACATATTCCTGTGTTTCCTTCCTGTATTACACATTCATTAGGACATAAGAAACATTGAACAGTTTTACCTTTAACCTGTGAGCTGTAGAGTGCTTCTTTCATCTTCTTCCTTTTTTGAAAGCATTATTCCAATTGATTTGGTAGGGCATTTTGAAATACAGATTCCACAGTTTGTACATTTTTCATAGATAATTCTTGCTACATTATTCTCTAAAACTATGGCTTTATGAGGACAACTCCTAACACAAATTCCACATCCTATACATCCAACTGAACAAATCTTTCTTACAGTTACTCCTTTATCTTGATTCTTACAGAATATATGTACCCCTTTATACTTAGGAACAAGAGAAATAATATTCCTCGGGCAAACATCTACACACTTTCCACATCCTGTGCATCTTTCAGAATCAACCTGTGGCATTGCCTCCCTATTGAAATAGATTGCATCAAAAGGACATATCTCAACACAATCGCCGTACCCTAAACATCCCCAATTACAGTCTTTATCTCCATTATTCACCAAAGAAACAGCAAAACATGTTTTTACTCCTTTATAATTATACTTCAAAGTTGCTTTTTGAGATGAACCTTTACAAAGTATTATTGCAACCTTTTTCTCAAATCCAGCTACTTTTCTATTCAAAAGAGAAGCCACCTTTTGATTTAAATCCTCTCCACCCGCAATACATTTTCCAGGCTCGTCCTTTCCCTCAAATAAAGCCTGTGCATATGCATTACAACTAGGATAACCACAAGCACCACAGTTTGCCTGAGGAAGTGTTCTTTCTATTTTCTCTAATAGTGGATTCTTTTTTATACTTATTTTCTTCTCAAAAATTGATAAGAATAAACCAAAAATAAGCCCTAACCCACCTAAAACAATAATCGGAAGATACATCTCAGCTCCTTTATATATTACTAAATCCAAAACCTAAAGCTCAAATATCAAACAAATCAAAACTTTTTTATTTTGTTTATAGTCCGAACAGTCCCTTAAACCCTAAGAATGCAAGTGACATAAGTGCTGCTATAAAGAATGAAATCGGATAACCCTTTAACAAATGAGGAATAGGTGCAAGATTTACTCTCTCTCTTATTGTAGCAAAAAGCACTATAGCAAGGGTATAGCCTAAAGCAACTCCAAAAGCATAAATAATAGTTTGAATAAATGTGTAATGGTATTCAATATGTAAAAAAGCAACTGCTAAAATAGCACAGTTTGTTGTAACTAATGGAAGATAAATCCCTAAAGCACTATAAAGATTCGGAATATACCGTTTCAGAAATATCTCAACCAGTTGAACTAATGATGCAATAACTAAAACAAAACTTGCAATCTTAAGAAAAGGAAGATTCAAAGGAAAAAGAATATAATGATACAACAACCACGTAACCGCCGACGACATCGTCATAACAAAAATTACTGCCATACCCATTCCAATAGATGCCTCTATTTTATTAGAGACACCAAAGAAAGAACACAATCCTAAAAACCGAATTAACAAAATATTATTAATTAACATTGCAGCAATAAAAATTCCAAAAAGAGAGTAATTATTCATATCTTACTCCTATGATAATATTCATTCAACTATAATACCGGCATATCCAACAACAGCCTCGTAATCTCCAGTTATATCTCCTGATGTGTTATATAAAACTAACTCTGCCTTGTTTGCTCCTAAACTCTTTGAAGCAAATATCATACTTGCAACAGGACCGCTACCACACATTGATATATCCTTCTGTTCTACAACATTCAAAAGAGTGTTGCCATCAAGATTTAATATTTCTCTTATTGCAACTTTATCATTTTTTTCAGCAATAGATTGCGTTTCATAATGTGTCATATCAGATGAAGCAACTATTAAAACTTTATCATTTCCAATAGCTTTCGCTAGTGCATTACCGATATCCAAACATGTATCCTTAGAATAATCCCTCATAACAATAGGCACAAACGTAAAGTTTGATTTAATATACTGTAAAAAAGGAAGCTGAACCTCAATTGAATGTTCATAAAGATGCGCTGAGGAGTCTTCTTTTATAACTTTAGAATTTTCTTTTATTTTTTCTGCTAATTCTTTATCTATACTAACACCTCCAAAAGGCATCTGCCAACTTCCCTCTGAAGTAATAGCAGTGGAATAACCAATACCTGTATGATTAGGACCTAAAATAACAACCTTCTCAGGCACCTCTATTCTTGAATAAACAGCTCCAGCAACTTTACCTGAATATATATACCCAGCATGAGGGCTTACAACACCTTTTGCTCTTTTTACCTGATTTCTTTTAACATATTTTTCTATCTCTTCTTTTAATGCTTTTGTATTAGAAGGATAAAACCTTCCAGCCTGCGCAGGTTGACGAACCATACTAACCTCCTATGTTAAATTATACACACAGATACATCAGAAATTTGTGTGCATCAATTCATATTTTTCACTAACATATCAATAGCCTTCAGTTGTTCAATTAGTTTAGGAATCTCCTTTAATGGAACCATTGTATCCTTATCACTTAAAGCCCTCTGTGGATTAGGATGTGTTTCAATAAATATACCATCTATACCAACTGATACAGCAGCCCTTGCCAAATAAAAAGCAAAATCTTTTAACCCTCCAGATGTTTTACCCTTTCCGCCAGGTAGTTGTAAACTATGTGTGACATCAAATATAACAGGATACCCAAATGACCTCATTATAATTAAAGACCTCATATCAACCACAAGATTGTGGTAACCAAAACTCGTACCTCTTTCTGTAAGAAGGATATTGAAGTTATCCTTACTTTCAACCTTTTCAATTATATTCCTTACATCCTCAGGAGCAAGAAACTGCCCTTTTTTTATATTAACAACCTTTTTTGTTAAAGCTGCTGATAGAATCAAATCTGTCTGTCTACAAAGAAAGGCAGGAATCTGAATTATATCAGCCACTTCCTTTACTAAATCAGCTTCATCTGGATTATGTATATCCACAAGTATCGGTAAAGAAAACTTTTGTTTTACTTTCTCAAGAATCCTAAGCCCCTTTTTGATTCCAGGTCCTCTGTAAGAATGAATTGAGAGACAGAAGCAGGCACAAGACTCTATCATTGAATGACCCTGACATCGATCTGGGGAAGCTGAGTTCACACGTGTATCTCTCGCCTGTTGAAACAAGTGAGAGAGATGAACTACGTGAATTGGTGCGCAATGCCCTTTTGTCGCTTCCTGAGGATCAACGCATGGCTATTGTCATGCGCGAATACCAGGACCTGACCTACGAAGAGATTGCTTCGGCAATGAGTTGCTCAGTTGGTGCTGTAAAATCGAAGATATACCGCGCCAGACAGAATTTTAAGGAAGCTTTT
>CAYYAU010000036.1:0-8797 GCA_964469765.1 uncultured Clostridia bacterium
TAAAAATAAGAGATAACATTAATAAAAATGCACCTATGCAAACACAACTATCCGCTATATTAAAAACAGGCCAGATTTGAAAATTAATAAAATCTATTACATAACCAAACATAATTCTGTCGTAAAGATTACCAAAAGAACCACCCAGTATCAAACCCCATCCAATCTTTTCAATATTTCTTTGAGGAGGTTTTTTTATATTAAAAAAAATGATAATTAGTGTTATAAATATGACGATGTATATAAATAATAAGTTGTTTCCTTTAAAAAGCCCAAAAGCTATTCCTGTATTTTTAACCAGGGTAAAGTAAACAATATTCTTAATTATTATAACCATTCTATTATCAGATAAAAACGTTATAGCCAATATCTTAGAAAGTCTATCAATTAGAAAAACAACAATTGTTAAATAAAAGACATTAATCATTATGTATAAAAAATTTAAAAGTAGCTGGATTATTTCTTTAACATCTTGATACACCGAGCACATAATTGAGGGTGGATAAAATCGTTTCCTACACTTTCACAGTACCTCCAACATCGAATACACTTCTTACCAGAAGCCTTATCAATGCCAATTGTAAGGTCAGTTAAAATCTGACTTTTCATTATTACTGGAGGGGAAACAGAAAAAACATCTTTGAACTCAAATTGAGAAACAATCAATGTTTCTTCCCAATCTATATCTCTTATAACTGTTTCAGATGAAGAAATAATAACTTTAGCCTCTAATGAGTTACCAATTAACTTTTTAGTTCTTGCTATTTCTAATGCTTTATTGACTTCTTCTTTTATCTCTAATATCTTATTCCATTTTCTTTCTAATTCATAAGATATATAATCTTCATTTATATTAGGGAAATCAGAAAGAAAAACACTTTCTGAAAAAGTATTAAATTTTTCTTTTAGATAACTCCAGACTTCTTCGGCTGTAAATGAAAGAATAGGAGAAATAAGATTTACTAAATTAAATATAAGTTCATAAAGAACTGTTTGAGAAGAACGTCTTAACTTATGATTAGAAGAAAAGGTATAAAGCCTATCCTTTAAAATATCAAGATAAAATGAGGAAAGTTCTATAACACAAAAGTTATGAATCTTCCTAAAAACATGATGAAATAAGAATCGGTCATATTCTTCTTTTACATCCTTTATTAATATCTGTAATCTATGTAACATAAACTTATCAATCTCTTTTAACTCTATATAATCCAGTTTATCCTTTTCAGTAAAATCATATATATTTCCAAGAAGGAACTTAAATGTATTTCTTACCTTTCTGTATCCATCAACCAGTTGTTCTAAAATTCTTTCTGATATCCTTATATCGTCTTGATAGTTTTCAGACGATGTCCACAACCTTAATATATCTGCTCCATACTTATCAATAACCTCTTGAGGACTTATCACATTACCCAATGATTTTGACATTTTCTTTCCCTCTCCATCCACTACAAAACCATGCGTAAGAACAGTTTTATAAGGAGCCCTCTCTTCAGTTGCAACAGCTGTAATAAGTGATGTCTGAAACCAACCTCTATGTTGGTCAGAACCTTCCAGATACAATTCAGCTGGCCAATGTAGTGATGAGCTTTTTAATACTGCTTCATGACTTATTCCTGAATCAAACCATACATCAAGAATATCGTTTTCCTTTCTAAAGAGGGTGGATTTACATCTTTTACATTTAATATCTTTAGGTAAAATCTCTTCCGGTGTTTTTACAAACCATATATCACTGCCTTCCTTCCTAAAAAGCTCTTCAACAACTGATATAACATCTTCAGAAAGTATTGGTTCATTACATTTATTGCAATAAAAAACAGGAATAGGAACCCCCCAAAATCGTTGTCTAGATAAACACCAATCTGGCCGAAACTCTACCATAGAGTAGATTCTTTTTTCTCCAAAAGATGGAATCCATTCTGTATTTCTTATAGATGAAAGCATCTTTATCCGAAGTTTATTCTCATCTATACTTAAAAACCATTGGGGAGTTGCTCTGAAAATTACGGGGTTTTTGCATCTCCAACAATGTGGATACGAATGTTTAATTTTTTCTTTATATAGCAGGAGTCCTTCACTTTCTAATTCATTCATTATTTTCTCATTACTCTTAAAAACATTTAACCCTTCATATCTTTCTATCTCTTTTGTAAATCTTCCTTTTTCATCAACAGGAGAAAAAACCTCTAAATTGTTCTTTATTCCAATTTGAAAATCCTCTTCCCCATGGCCAGGAGCAATGTGAACAACACCTGTGCCTTCCTCTAAAGAAACAAAATCAGCCAAGATACCTATTGAAACATCTTTACTTATAGGAGATATAACTTTAATGCCCTTTAACTTTTCACCAATAATTTTCTTTATAATACTTCCGGTTTTGTTAAATTTACTCTGAATATCGGCTAATCTATGTTTCGCTATAAGGAGAATCTCACCATCTACTTTCCAGAATAGATACTCCTCATTGGGATTAAAAGCAACTGCTTTATTAGCGGGTAATGTCCACGGAGTTGTTGTCCAAATTAAAACAGAAAATTTAGTATTTTTTTCTGTTTCCCACTCTTTAACAGGAAACTTTACATATATTGAATCGGAAAACTTATCTTGATATTCTATTTCAGCCTCTGCTAAAGCTGTCTGACAATCAAAACACCAATACACAGGTTTTTTCATTCGGTAAATATAATGTTTAGATACTAACCTTTTAAATACATTAATAATAGATGCCTCGTATTCTTTATTCAATGTAAGATAAACATTCTCCCAATCAGCAAATACCCCAAGCCTTTTGAACTCTTTCTTCTGAATTTCAATAAACTTCTTTGCATAATCTGCTGCCTCTTTTCTAAACTGAACATAATCAATCTGTTCTTTTTTCAAATGTTTATCTTTAAAAATTTGATATTCAATAGGAAGTCCATGGCAGTCCCAACCAGGAATAAAAGGAGTAAAGTAACCATTAAGAGATTTATACTTAATTATAATATCCTTTAAAATCTTATTCAACGCATGACCAAGATGTATATGTCCATTTGCATAAGGCGGCCCATCATGTAAAATATACATAGAGCCATCTTTATTTTTCTCTACCATCCTTTTGTAAATATTTTTTTCTTCCCAAGTTTTCTGAATTAGAGGCTCTTTCTTTGTAAGTTCTGCCTTCATAGAAAAAGAGGTTTTGGGAAGATTAACTGTTTTATTATACTCCATATTTTCTCCATATATAATGTCACTTTTTATTTTCTATTTTCCTATAATGTGTGCCTATTCTATTCGGTTTAAAAACTCCTTTTTCAGTTATAATGGCTGTGATTAATTGCGCTGGTGTTACATCAAAAGCAGGATTTATTGCATCTATCCGCTCCGGAGCAATCCTCTGGTTACCAACATAAAATATTTCGTTTAATGAACGGGATTCAATTGGAATATCTTTTCCTTTTTTTATTTTCGTGTCTATTGTTGAAGAAGGGCATACTACATAAAAAGGAATCTTATGGTAGTGACATAAAACTGCCAATGAGTATGTCCCTATCTTATTTGCTATATCACCATTTAGAACCACTCTATCTGCACCAACAATAACCATATCAACATCTTTTTGTTTCATAAGATAACCTGCCATATTATCTGTAACTAAAGTAAATGGAATCCTTTCTTTTTTTAGTTCCCATGCAGTCAACCTTGCTCCTTGTAATTGTGGTCTGGTCTCATCAACAAATACATGTTTTATTTTTTTCTTTCTAAATGCATATCGTATAACACCTAATGCTGTTCCATATCCTCCCGTTGCTAAGGCTCCTGTGTTACAATGGGTCAAAACATTATAGGACCTTCTAAATAATGAGAACGCATTTTTTGCAGTCTGAATGTTGGAATTTATATCCTGTTTATGAATCTGTTTTGCTTCTTTCCAGATAAGATTTTTTAACTGAGAAACTGTTAGTTTTTTTTCGTTCAATTTAACTGTATCTATAATTCTGTTAATACCCCAGAACAGATTAATAGCAGTTGGTCTTGTTTTAGAAAAATCATAAGCAATATTCTTAAGTCTTTTAAGAAATTCTCTCTTATTTAAGGATTTGTGGTCTTCCATACCCAATGCCAAACCATAAGCTACTGCAATTCCAATTGCTGGGGCTCCTCGTATAGCCATATTTCTTATTGCTTTTTCAATCTGATAATACTTCTTACAGATAATAATTTTTCTTTCTTTAGGAAGCCTTCTTTGATCAAGAAGAAAAACCTTTTTATTTTCTACCCATATCGGTTCCAACATATTATTTATGTTCTTGTAATTTTAATTTTATCTGGTCAAGAGATAAATTTAAATCAATTACTTTTTTTCTGCTTTTTTCTCCTCTAAAAATTTTTATTTCAGATTTAGAAATTTTAAACACTTTTGAAAAGAGTCTTATTAATTCTTTATTAGCCCTGCCCCCAACAGGAGAAGCTGTAAGATTTACTTTTAATATATCTTTTTCCAACACAATCTTATTTTTTGATGACCGAGGAGTAACTTTAACAGAAATTTTTGTCATATATTCTTACTCAATTGTACTGCTTTTTTTTCTGCCTTTTCAATTGCTGTTTTAATAATCTTTTTTAATCCTTTAGTCTCTAAAAATTTTATACAGGCTTCGGTTGTCCCTCCTGGAGAAGTTACCTGCTGTCTTAACTCAAGGGGAGTAAGACCTGTAACATCTAAAAGTTTTAATGAACCTTTTAATGTTTGATAAATAAGCAGTTTTGCTAATGGCTCAGGAAAACCAAATGCAGTTGCCTGTTCTAACATTGATTCTATCAAATAAAAGATATAACCAGGACCACTTCCTGAAAGTGCTGTTACCCTATTTAAATACCTTTCAGAAAGCTCTATAACTACACCAACAGAAGAAAATATCCTATTTACCAATTTTTTATCCTTTCTTAACACATATTTTCCAGAAGAGTAAACAGTCATTGCTTCTCCTACTAACGCAGGTATGTTTGGCATTACCCTTACAATCTTAAGTTTCTTCCCAACAACTTTACTTATAAATGAAATAGGAATTCCTGCAGCTATAGAAATAATAAGTTTTCTAAAATTAAGATAGAACTTAATTTCACTTAAAACATTTTTTATTGTTTGAGGTTTCACCGCAATCAAGATATTCTTACTATACTTAACTAATTCAATATTAGATGAAACAACCTTCACCTTCAGACGTTTAATCTGGTTAATCTTTCTTCTATCAATGTCATATACAAAAATATTATTAGCAGGAAAAACTTTACTTCTGACTATTCCCTTAACAAGAATACTTCCCATATTACCGCAACCAATAACTCCTAAGGTATCTGCCATTTAACCTCTCCATATAGTGTTTTCTATTAGAATTGTACTATCAAGGATAAAAATCTATCACTTGTTCTATTTTCTCTAAATGAAAAAAATCTGTTATCCTCTTTCGTACAGATTGGACATACATCAATATGGTGTCTTTCTATCCCATATATTTCTAATTGTTGAATAATAAACTCTGCAAGGTCTATATAATAACGATTTTTCTTTTTTATGATAATCTTTGATATATTAGAAAGTCTAAATCCACCTATCTTTTCAACAATAGGAGACTTCTTAACCTGATAGCAATCTTTACAGATATGAGGCCCTATAAAAAAGAAAATTTCAGATGGGTCAAATGAAGTTTGTTTTAATAATAACTTCAATGCGTTATTAATTATTCCTCTAACAATCCCTTTCCATCCACAATGTAAAGCTCCAATAACCCTTTCTCTTTTAATAAAAAAAAATAAAGGAAGACAATCTGCAGTAAGCAAACCCAAAGGAACATTTCTTTGATTTGTTATTAATCCATCTGTACGGGGAAATCTTCTTCCTTTATCTTTTTTTCTTACAAAGACTATATCTGTATTATGAACTTGTTTTCCTGTAACAATGTTTTTTATTTTTATGTTATTTATATTAATACTTCTAGATGGGAAATAAGGAGAGAAACTTCCTTCCTTTTTTGTTGTTGAAACTATTTTACCATTGAAGTCCACATTTCTAAACCTAAACTCTATCATAATCTCTTAGAAACCAGAGAACAAAAAATTAAATGACAAAATGTCTTCACCTACCCCTCTTTCCAACTTGTTATCGCATTAAATTATCCTCAGACTTGATACCCTTCATATAAAGAACAAGCTCTTCAGGATTTGGAGATACTGCCAAGGCATCTTCTAATTTTACTTTATCTTCATCAATTAGTTTTTTCAAAGATTGATTGAATGTTTGCATTCCATAATAACCACCTTGAGTAATTGCTTGAGAAATCTCTGTAAGGTTATTTTCTTCAATTAATTTCTTAATCAATGGAGTAACAATCATAACCTCTACCGCTGGTATAAGTCCTTTTTTATCTTTTGTCGGTAAAAGTCTTTGAGAAAGAACTGCCCTTAAAGTCTCAGCCAGTTGAAGTCTTATTTCTGAATGACGGTATGGAGGGAATAAATCAATAATCTTATTGATTGTCCTTATAGTATCTATAGAATGAGTCGTTGAAAACACAAGGTGGCCCATATAGGCAGCTGTTAAAGCAGCTGACATTGTTGTTAAATCCCTAATCTCTCCAATAAGAATCACATCTGGGTCCTGCCTTCCAATGTGAACCAATGCATCAGCAAAACTTACAGCGTCAATACCCATTTCTCTTTGGCTTATAATACTTTTTTTATCCGTATGGAGATACTCTATAGGGTCTTCTATTGTAATAATATTTTTAGCAAAATTGGTGTTTATATAATTAATACATGCATTCAATGTAGTTGTTTTTCCAGAACCAGTCGGCCCTGTTACTAAAACTAAACCATTATTATTCTCAGAAATACTCTTTAGAATTGGTGGAAGATTTAACTCTTCAAAACTAAACCCTCCATGGGGAATATATCTAAAAACAATATGAACCGTTTCTCTCTGAAAAAACATATTAACTCTAAAATGGCCAATACCAGAAACTGAATAAGAAAAATCTGCCTCTTTCTTGACATTCAAGATTCTACTTTGTTTCTCACTTAATATATCAATTCCCATTCTTTCAACTTCTTCCTTTTTTAATAGAGGATAATCTGATGGGACAAGAACCCTATTTATTCTAAAATAAGGAGGCATACCGGCTCTTAAATGTAAATCAGAAGCCTTTTTTTCAACCATTTCTTTTAAAAGTGTATTCAAATCCATTTTTTAAGATTTCTCCTTTTTTTTCTTAGATATGTCGGCACAGAAATATCCTCAGCTTTTTTATATGGTGAATAATAAAAATCTTGGTCTATTTTTGGAGAGGAGATTTTATATTTCTTATCAGTTCCCCTTGAAGGGAAACCAGTTGCAATAACAGTAATCTTTACTTGATCTTTTAATAATTCATCAAAAGCCTGACCAAAAAATACATTTGCGTCAGAAGTAGCTGATTCTTGAATTATCTCCATTGCCTCTTTTATTTCAAACATTGTTATCCCTTTACTTCCTGTTATATTTACTAAAATCCCTTTTGCTCCTTTAATAGAAACATCCTCCAGTAAAGGAGAGGTTATGGCACTTTTTGCAGCCTTTATAGCACGTTGCTCACCTTGTTCAATTCCTATACCCATAAGAGCCTCTCCAGCGCCAACCATAATACTTTTTACATCAGCAAAATCTACATTTATCATTCCACTGGAAGTAATCACATCAGAGATACTTTGAACCGCTTGTCTTAAAACATCATCAGCCACTTTAAAGGCATCTAAAGCAAGAGTTCCCTCGTCAATAATAGAAAAAAGTCTTTGGTTAGGTATTACTATTAATGTATCAACATTATCCTTTAGTTCTATAAGTCCTTGTTCTGCTTGAGAAAATCTAACAGGTCCTTCAAACATAAAAGGTTTTGTCACAACTCCAACTGTCAAAGCTCCTAATTGTTTTGATATTTCAGCAACCACAGGACAACCGCCAGTTCCGGTTCCTCCTCCCATTCCTGCTGTAATAAAAACCATATCAGCACCAATTAATGCTTCTTTAATAAGTTCTCTGTCTTCCTCGGCAGCCTGACGGCCTCTTTTTGGGTCACCACCAACACCAAGCCCTTTTGTTAAATTCTCTCCTAATTGAATCTTATATCCACACTGCGAACTTCTAAGTGCCTGAGCATCAGTATTAGCGACAATAAATTCTACACCTTGGATACCCGAGGTTATCATTCTATTTACAGCATTACCACCTGCACCACCAACTCCAATAACCTTAATATTCGCTTGTAAATGTTTTTCTTCTTTGATTGTCAGCATAATTATTCACCCCTATTTTTATCATTAAAAAACTTCATCTAAAAACTTCTTGAACCTTCTAAACAACCCCTTTTTCTTCTCTCTTCTCTCTCGAATAAAAAGAGAAGTCTTTCCTTCTGTATAGGCATATTTGATAAGTCCAATCGCAGTTGAGTATATTGGATTATTAATCACTTCTGGTAAACCTTTTATATTTTGAGCAACACCTAGCCGAAGCGGCATATCTAAAATCTCCTCACCTACTTCTTTAATTCCATTAAGAAGACTTCCACCACCAGTAATTATTCCGCCAGCCGGAATTAAATTATGCTGATCACTTTTTGAAATCTCTTCTTGAATAAAACCAAAAATCTCTTCTACTCTTGGTTCAATAATCTCACATAACTTACTTATCAAAACCTTTTTTCTACTTAAACTATCCATTCCTAATACATTAACTTCTGTATTATCAGGAATCATCTTAACCCTTGCATATCCATACATT
>CAYYAU010000037.1:0-2124 GCA_964469765.1 uncultured Clostridia bacterium
TAATACATATCCCCTTGCTTCATTAGATGGTAAAACACCATCCGCAATTAAAAATGTAATCGCACGGATATGGTCAGCAATAACATTTAAAGAAATGGAATCTTTTTCTATATTTGTTAGTTCTTTTATTTTTAGTATTATGGGATAAAATAAATCAGTATGAAAACAGCTTTTTTTATTTTGACAAACCAACGCAAGCCTTTCTAATCCCATTCCTGTATCAATATTTTTCTGTGAGAGTGGCTCAGTTGTTCCATCGTTCTTTTTGTTGAATTGAGTAAAAACTAAATTCCATATCTCAACCCACCTATCACAGTCACAGCCAGGGTTACAGTCTGGTTTTCCGCATCCTAAATCTTTTCCCATATCCATTATAATTTCTGAACATGGTCCACAAGGTCCTGTGGTACCCATTTCCCAGAAATTAGTGTCTTTATCTAAGGAGTAGATTCTTTTTTCTGAAATAATTCTTTTCCAGATGTTGTAGGCATCTTTATCTTCTTTATAAACTGTTACATAAAGTTTTTCTTTATCTATTTTTATTACGTCTGTTAGAAACTGCCATGCTGAGAAAATAGCCTCTTCTTTGAAATATCCCCCAAATGAGAAATTACCAAGCATTTCAAAGAAGCTTAGGTGTCTTAATGTTTTTCCTATTTTGTCAATATCCGTGGTTCTAAAACATTTCTGGCAGGAGACCGCTCGGGGTGGTGATAACTTAATTCTACCTAAGAAGTAGTCCTTAAACTGCACCATCCCTGCTGAGGTAAAAAGAAGTGTTGGGTCAGAAGGGATAAGAGAAATAGAGGGAAAAACCTTATGATTTCTTTTTCTAAAAAAGTCCAGGAATATACTACGTAGTTCATTACTTTTCATATTTTGTTATTAATTTATTCAAAGAATTCAGTAATGTAGATACAACAGTGGACACACTGGATTCAATATCAAATCCTTCATAGTTATACGATGCTGACCATACTATATAACCTGTATTAACATCAATCATTCTTGCAGTTACTCCTACTTCTGCTTCAATAAGAAATGTTTCTTCTTGTATATTTCCCTGCTCGTCTTTAAAATATATTCTTTCTTTATTGTCGGGTATAAACTTTGTAACAGTACCTGTTATAAAGGTATCAACACCTAAAATCTTTCCAATAGACTTTGCTGAATTAACTGAAATGTTTGTAGTTCCTGCTAACTTTTTTTCTCTTAGCAGAGTATCTAATTCAGACCTTTCTACAACATCAAATCCAGATTTAATAAGTTGATGAACAAACTCATCTGCTACAACTCTTCCAGAGTTAATATCCGTGTAATAATTTGAAAAATTTAAAACAGCAATACGATGAATACTAGAGAAGTTGTAATCCTTTTTAATGGCTACGCGGATTCCACATCCGATGGTAAAAATAAAAAAAAGAAGTAAGATAGTTATCTTTTTCATTTAATTTTATTCAGTTTCATTCTGATTTTTTCTTTGAATTTTTTGTCAGTTGTTAGTGAAAGTGCTTTTTCAAAACATTGGATGGCGTTTTTATTTTCTTTTTTATGTTCATAAATCTTGCCTAAAAGATAAAAAAGTAATGCATTCTCTAATTTAGACTTTAAAGCAGATTCTAATGTTTCCTTTGCTAAGTTATAGTTTTTCTTTCGGATATATGCAATTGCTAATCCACAGTGAGAATTTATATTTTCTGGATTATTCTTTAAATCCAATTTAAATTCTTTAATGGCTAAATTAATTCTTTTTTTATTTAAATGTTCTACAGCGCTGCGGAAGTAAGATTTATTTTTAGAGGAAAGAATAGATGGAATTAATAAATATAAAATAAATAAAATGATAAGTTTTTTATTTCTCATAATGTTCTGTTTTGTAAACATTTAACAATTTTGAATAAGTATCTTCTAAGGATTCCGAGATAACCTTGGTTTCAGCAATGGACGGCATAAAGTTAGTATCTCCTATCCAACGAGGGACAATATGAATATGTAGATGTCCTGGTAGACCTGCACCTGCTACTTTTTCCAGATTTATTCCAATATTGAATCCTTCTGCATTTAGTGCTATTTTTATTATTTCTATCCATTTATATGCTTGTTCTGGTGTTGCTTTTATGTGCA